>NZ_JAQDKY010000060.1:0-14311 GCF_027662325.1 Blautia faecis
TATAATGAAGATGAGGTTCAAAAGAGCCAGATACCGTCTGGATTGTGTGGGTAAATGGCTATGATGAACGAAATGGAATACAGAACAATCGGTTCGGCACTTGCCGGGGGCTATCGTGCAGCGGTCTATTGCAGGCTGTCAAAGGACGATGACCTGCAAGGCGAAAGTGCCAGTATCGCAAACCAGCGTGATATGCTGGAAAAATACTGCGAAAAGCAGGGATGGGAGGTTGTGGCAGTCTATCAGGACGATGGCTTCACAGGTCTTAATATGGAGCGTCCTGATTTACAGAGAATGTTGAGAGCCATTGAGCGCAGGCAAATCAACCTTGTCATCACGAAAGACCTCAGCCGACTGGGGCGTAACTATCTGCAAACCGGGCATTTGATTGAGGACTTTTTCCCAAGAAACGGTGTCCGCTATATCGCCATGAATGACGGTATCGACACCCTGCGTGATAACAACGATATTGCCCCGTTCAAGAATATCCTGAACGAGATGTACAGCAAGGATATTTCCAAGAAAGTCCATTCCTCTTATCTTCTGAAAGCGCAGAAAGGACAGTTTACCGGGTGTCTTGCCCCGTTCGGGTATCGGAAAGACCCGGAGGACAAAAACCATCTGCTCATTGACGAGGAAACCGCCCCGATTGTGCGGCTGATTTTCGGATATGCCCTAAACGGTCATGGTCCGAACTATATCCGCAGACGGCTGGAGGAAGAAAAAATCCCCTGCCCCACATGGTGGAACCGGGAACGGGGGCTTCGCAATACCCGCACCAAATGGGAAAAGAAAGACCCGGAAAACGGGCGGTATATGTGGGACTTCTCCGTTATCAAAGACCTTTTGATGAATCCCGTCTACACCGGGGCGATTGCTTCCCAGAAAAAAGACTACCGCTTCAAAATCGGCACGATTGGGGAAAAGAAAGAACCGCTGATTGACCGCATGAGCTTTGACATTGTGCAGAACAAGCTGAAATCCCGCCAGCGTCCGGGGCAGACCAATGAAATCAGCCTGTTTGCCGGACTGATAAAATGCGGCGAGTGTGGGAAGTCGCTGACGATACGCTACACAAACGCAAAACATCCCCAGCGGATTTACTCCTGCAAGACCTACAATGCCTTTGGAAAGAACCACTGCACCCAGCACCGGATTGATTATGACACCCTTTACAGCCATGTGCTGCGGAAAATCCGGGAATGTGCCAGAGCTGCCCTGATGGACGGGGAAGCGGTTGCTGACCGCCTGACCAATACCTGTGAAGCCGAGCAGCGGGAACAGCGGGAAGCAATGGAACGCTCCCTCACAAGGGACGAGGAACGGATTGAGGTTCTGGACAAAATGGTCATGCGGCTTTATGAGGATATGATTGCAGGGCGTATCAGTGAGCAGAATTTCAACACCATGCTGGAAAAGACACAGACCGAGCAGACGGAGCTTAAAACAAAAGTGTCCGAGGGCAGAAAGCGGCTGTCCGATGAAGTCCAGCTTGCCAATGACGCAAAACAATGGGTGGAAGCCATTCAGGAATACGCCAACATCACAGAGCTGGACGCAGCCACCCTCAACCGCTTAATCAAAGAAATCGTCGTGCATGAGCGCATTGACGAAGATAAAACAAGACACATTTCTATCGAAATTCATTTTAATCTCAAACCCATCCCGGAGGTGGAACAGGTCACTGCCTGACCTGTCCCGCCGGGACGGTTCTCTTAAAAACACCATATAGATTTTTTGTACGCCGCCGCCCGCCATCGAGCAGAGTTTTACACCTAATTGGGGATAAAACAGCTCATGGCAGGCGGCGGTGTCGTCCTGATTGGCCTTCAGCTTATCCCTCTGCTGTCCGGCCTGTTCAGCTAAGTGTCACCCGTTGTCCCTTTTCCAGAAAAGGAGCTGATGTATGGACTTTATCATCGACGCAATCGTTGAATGGCTGAAAGGTCTGCTCGTCGATGGTATCATGGGAAATCTGGACGGCCTTTTCGATAACGTCAATCAGAGCGTTGGCGAAATCGCCACACAGGTAGGCACGACCCCGGCGGACTGGAACGCCGGGGTCTTTTCCATGATACGACAGATCTCTGAAACTGCCATCCTGCCAATCGCCGGGGTCATCCTCACTTTTGTAATGACTTATGAGCTGATACAGATGCTCATAGAACGCAACAACCTCCATGAAGTTGACACATGGATGTTTTTTAAGTGGGTGTTCAAAACCTTTGTGGCTGTGATGATCCTGACGAATACCTTCAATATCGTGCTGGCGGTCTTTGATGTGAGCCAGCATGTGATCCAGCAGTCAGCGGGCATTATCCAGAACGGGACAGAAATCACGCCGGATGTGCTGGACAGTCTGCGGACAGAGCTTGAGGCGATGGAGTTAGGCCCTCTGTTCGGACTCTGGCTCCAGTCCTTCCTGATCCAGCTTACCATGATTGCCTTAAACATCGTGATTTTCGTCATCGTATATGGCCGTATGATTGAAATTTATTTACTCACAAGTTTAGCGCCTATCCCGTTTGCCACAGTCCCCAACAGGGAAACCGGACACATGGGGCAGAACTATTTCCGCTCCCTCTTTGCGGTGGGCTTTCAAGGTCTATTGATCTTAGTCTGTGTCGCCATCTATGCGGTGCTGATCCAGAGTATCGCCACCGACGGCGACCCCATCGGGGCGATCTGGGGCTGCGTGGGATATACGGTGCTGCTGTGTTTTACCTTATTCAAAACAGGCAGTCTTGCAAAATCCATCTTCGGCTGCCATTAAGAGACTTCGGGCCATGCTGACCCGAAGCGGAAAGGAGGCGGTATGCCTCGGCGTTACAAACAGGGTGCGGACGGACAGCCGCACCCGGCTTTCTATGGAAAGCTCCCCGAAGAATTTTCTAAAGCAGACACCATGCGCTTTATGGTGGAAACTGATCTGAAACTGTCCGGGTGCGTATCGGCGGACACGCTGGCGGCACTCCGGGCGGAAGGCTATGACTACAAGGACGGGAACCTTGTTCCCGCCGGAAAGGAGGAAACCATGCAGGAAAAGGTTGCAAACACCACCCCGGCCGCACCGTTGAAGCTGGATGTAAGCGTGCGGGTCATCGAACCTGTGAAAAATCTGATGGGCTTTGCCAGCGTGAAATTCAATGACTGCTTTGTGGTGGAAAATCTGAAAATCGTACAGGGCAGCAAGGGCCTCTTTCTTGGGATGCCCAGCCAGCCGGACGGCAAAGGCGGCTATCGGGATATGGCCTACCCTGTCACAAAGGAGTTCCGGGAACAGCTCAATACTGCTGTTCTGCAAGCCTATGAGGCAAAGCTGGAACAGATGGCGGAGCGCGGCTCTGTGGGGCGTGCGTCCATCAGCGACCAGCTCAAAGCCGGGAAAGCGGCTGCCGAACAGGCAAAGACGGAACGGCCTCCGAAGGAAAAGCCCAGCCGTGGTGCGGAGCGTTGACTTCGGTCCATGCTGGCCCGAAGCAGAAAGGAGGCGGGAACCATGCCACGCAAACGGACGGGCTATGACGCGGCCTGTTATTACGACGGAAAACTGCTGGGCCGCTGTACCAAAGCGGACAGCGACGCCTATACCCTGTTGATGAACGCCTGCGGCGGGGACGCCGCCCGTGTCCTGCGGGAATACGCCTACTTTTCCCCGGAACTGAAAGCCATCTTGGAAAAGGCGGCGCTCATGCAGGCGGACCGGAGCCGGACGGGCGGAATGTTCCATGCGCCGAAAAGCTCCCCGTGGGGCGAGGTGCAAAGCTGTGAAACCCTCTGTCCGGGGGTGTTCCTGGTATCTACCGCCAGCCACGGCGGAACGATGGTGGCAAACGAGGTAGCCGCCGTTCTCTCCCCAGCGGCCAAAAAATGCGGCTTCAAGGACAAGGGCTATATTTGCTATGAGGAGAACGCACAGGAAAGCGTAGTGCTCCGGGAGCTGCTGGACAAAAAGCTGTGGAACATCCCTGACCGCATTAAGGACAAAGGGCAGTTTGAAGAAAACCTCAACCAGTCCATCCGGCAGTATCACCCCGAATACTGGCGGGCAAGGCAGAGCGGACGAGAGGCCGCCGAAGCTGCCCGCAGCACAGCCCCGGCCAAAGAGGCCGCAAGATAACCTCGGGCCATGCTGGCCCGAAGCAATAAAGGAGGTGTACCAAAATGGCCTATGTGCCAGTACCAAAAGACCTTTCCAAAATCAAGACAAAGCTGGCCTTCAACCTAACGAAGCGCCAGCTTGTTTGTTTTTCCAGCGCGGCGGCGGTGGGCCTCCCGGCTTACCTGTTTTCCCGTGGCAGTATCGGGAACAGTGCCGCCATGTTCCTGATGATCGGCCTCATGCTCCCGTTCTTCTTTCTGGCTATGTATGAACGAGACGGTCTGCCGCTGGAAAAAGTGCTGAAAAACATCATCCGCACCCGGTTCCTCTATCCCCGTGTGCGGCCTTACAAAACCGAAAACTTCTATGCGCTGCTTAGCGCCAGAAAGGAGGCGCAGCCGATTGCGAAACAGCAGAAGGGCCGGAAAGCCCGCAGGCAGAAAGCCTGAAAAGCAGGGCCTTACCGGCCTGTTCACGAAAGGAAAGAACATTCCCACCACCGCCCAGCAGACCCTCCCTTACCGGGAAATGTACCGGGACGGGGTGTGCCGGGTAGCGGACCGCTATTACACCAAAACCATTGAATACGAGGACATCAACTACCAGCTCGCACAGTCCGAGGATCAGGCGGCCATCTTTGACGGGTGGAGCGCCTGCCTCAACTACTTTGACAGCAGCCTTCCGTTCCAGCTTTCCTTCCTCAACCACCGAAGCCGCCCGGGCAGCCGGTACAGCGTGAACATCCCCATGCAGGACGATGATTACAACAGCGTCCGGTGTGAGTATGTGGAAATGCTGGAAAACCAGATCGCCAAAAGCAACAACGGCATTGTCCGCACAAAGCTCCTGACCTTCGGTGTGAACGTGGACGACCTTTCCACCGCCAGGGCAAGGCTGGAACGTGTAGAGGCGGACATTTGCGGGAACTTCAAAAAGCTGGGCGTCAAGTGCCGCTCCCTTTCGGGGCTGGAACGGCTGGAGCTTCTTCACGGGCAGCTCCACCCCGGCAGCGGCTCCCCCTTCCGGTTTTCATGGGATATGATCCCCAAAACCGGGCTTTCCACCAAAGACTTTATCGCCCCGGACAGTTTCGATTTTCGTTTCAGCCGTCTGTTCCGGGTGGGGACGACCTGGGGCGCTGCCTCCTACTTGCAGATTTTGGCCTCAGAACTCTCGGACAAGCTGCTGGCGGAGCTTTTGGAAATGGATGCGGAAATGACCATCACTCTCCATATCCAAACCGTCGATCAGGCCGCCGCCGTAAAATCCATCAAGGCCAAAGTCTCCGACATTGACAAGATGAAGGTGGAGGAACAAAAGAAGGCAGCTCGGTCAGGGTACGACATGGACATACTTCCACCCGACCTTGTAACGTACAGCAACGACGCAAAGACCCTCTTGGAAGATTTACAGAGCCGGAATGAAAGAATGTTCCTTCTGACCTTCCTTGTGGTAAACATGGCCCCGACCCGCCGGGAGCTGGACAATGACCTGTTCACGGTGTCCGGTATCGTCCAGAAATACAACTGCACCTTGAAGCGGCTGGACTTCCAGCAGGAGGACGGTTTTCTTTCCAGCCTTCCGCTGGGCCATAACGGCATTGAGATCAAGCGCGGCATGACCACCAGCTCCACGGCCATTTTCGTTCCCTTTATGACGCAGGAGCTCCGCATGGATGGCGAAGCCGTCTATTACGGGCTCAACGCCCTTTCCCATAACGTCATCATGGCAAACCGGAAAAAGCTCAAAAACCCCAACGGCCTATTCCTCGGCGTGCCGGGCTCCGGCAAATCCTTTGCCGCAAAGCGGGAGCTTGTGAACGTGTTCCTTGCCACCCGTGACCGGATCATTGTGGTTGACCCGATGGGCGAATATTCGCCCCTTATCAAGCGGCTGGGCGGACAGGTCATCGAGATCGCCCCGGACAGCCCCCACCACATCAACCCGATGGACATTGACCTGAGCTTTGACGAGGAAAACCCGATGGCGCTGAAAGCCGACTTTATCCTGTCGCTGATGGAGCTGATCGTCGGCGGCAAGGATGGCTTGCAGCCGGTGGAGCGGACCGTCATTGACCGCTGTGTACGCCAGATGTACCGGGAACACTTGCAAAACCCGGAAACAAGCAAAATGCCGACCCTCCAAACGCTATATGACCTGCTCTGTTCCCAGCCGGAGGGCGAGGCGGTGCGGCTGGCAACGGCCCTTGAAATTTATGTGTCGGGTTCCCTTAACGTGTTCAACCATGAAACCAATGTGGACTTAAACCGCCGTCTGGTATGCCTTGACTTAAAAAAGCTGGGGGCCGGGCTTCGGACGATTGCCATGCTCATTATGCAGGACTTGGTAAACTCGCAGGTGTCCATGAATTTCCTGCGCGGTATCGCTACATGGTGCTACTTCGACGAATTTCATGTGCTGCTCCGTGACCGTCTGACGGCAAGCTATTGTGTGGCGATCTGGAAAATGCTGCGAAAAAAAGGGTGCGTTCCCAGTGCTTTAACGCAGAACGTGAAGGATTTCCTTGCCAGCCCGGAGATTGAGAACATCTTTGAAAACTCGGACTTCCTTGTGCTGCTCTCGCAGGCACAGGGGGACCGGCAGATTTTAGCCAAACAGCTTGGGATCAGCCCCCACCAGCTTTCCTATGTGACCCATACCAATTCCGGCGAAGGGCTGCTGTTCTTCGGGAATACCACCATCCCGTTTGTTGACCGCTTCCCGCAGAATACCGAGCTGTACGCCATTATGACCACCCGCCCGGAGGACAAAAAACAGGAAATGAACCGGGCATAACGCACTTCGGGCCATGATGGCCCGAGGTTTGGAAAGGAGGGATACATCATCGGAAAGAAACCGGATAAACGGAATTTTCAAAGGCCGGGGCCGACGGAGGATACCGGGAGCAATCGCCCCGGACCGGCTGAACGGGAAGGGCCTTCCCCCGCACCATCCCGACGCCTGCGGTTTAAGGACGAGGATACCGGGCAGGACAGTCCTTCGGGCCATGATGGCCCGAAGTCCAAAAGCGGCAAGTTTCAAGAGGACAGACGGAAAAGCCGTCCCTCTGACCGCATGAGGCAGGAAGATGAAGCGGACGGGCCGCAGGATACCGGCAAGGCACAGGAGCCGGAGGGCTCCGCCGAGAAGGCCGGGAGCAAAAAGGACAAGTACCAGAAAGCACAGGCAAAAGCGGAACACGCCGGGGAAAAGCTGGGAAAGGCCCGGGAGAAACTGGACAAGACCGAGGCAAAACGGGCAGCGAAGAAGCCGCCGGGGCTTGCGAAGAAAGCTGTCCGGGGAACCCGCACCGAAGCATGGTTTTATCTCCACAACAAAATCCACGAAGTTGAGCATGAAAATGTGGGTGTGGAAGGAGCCCATAAGTCGGAACTTGTGGCCGAGGCCGGAGCCCGGAAACTGACCCGGTATGCCAAACGGAGATACCGGGAACACCCGGCCCGGAAGGTGGCAAAGTGGGAACGGAAGGACATAAAAGCCCGGGCCAATGTGGATTTTCAAAAGATGGCCTCCGATCACCCGGAGCTTGCCAGCAATCCGCTTTCCCGTGTGCAGCAGAAATGGAAACTGAAACGCCGGTATTCCAAAGAAGCAAAGGCGGCTGCAAAACAGGGCGCAAAGGCCGCAAAGAAAACCGCTGCCGCTTCGGGAACTGCGACCCGTCGGGCGGCGCAGTTTGTGACCCGTCATCCCGTGGCGGTGCTGGTCCTGCTCCTGCTGTTGCTGCTCTGTTTTCTTGTGTCGGCGGTAAGCTCCATCTTTCCCACGCTTGGCAGCGGCCTTGCCAATGCGTTATCCGGCACCTCCTACGCCTCGGAGGATACGGACCTGCTGGGGGTGGACGAGGACTACACAGCGCTGGAAAACGAGCTGGCGCAGACGGTAGCGAACATCGAAAGCACCCATCCCGGCTATGACGAGTACCGCTATTCCGTGGACGAGATTGGCCATAACCCCTATGAGCTGGCGTCCTATCTCTCGGCAAAGTACCATGTGTATTTCCGTGAACAGGTGCAGGACGAGCTGCGGGAGATTTTCGAGGCACAGTATGAACTGACCTTGACGGAGGAAGTCGAGATACGCTACCGCACCGAAACCAGCACCGACCCGGAGACCGGGGAAATCACCACCGAGGAAGTTCCCTATGAGTATTACATTCTCAATGTGACCCTCACAAACAAGACGCTGCCTGCCGTGATCCTGCCGAGGCTTAACAAACAGCAGCGGGAAATCTACACCGTTATGCAGCAGCTCAAAGGCAACAAACCCTATCTGTGGGAAGGGATTTACAACGGTGGCGAAGATACCGGCCCCAGCTATGAGATACCCGGCGAGGCGCTGGATGACCCGGCTTTTGCGGCGCTCATGGAAGAAGCCACAAAGTACATCGGCTGGCCCTATGTGTGGGGCGGCTCCAGCCCGTCCACCTCTTTTGACTGTTCGGGCTTTGTCTGCTGGGTGTACACGGCCAGCGGCGTCCACAACCTGCCCCGTACCACGGCGCAGGGCATTTACAACCAGTGTGCTATCATTTCTCCCTCCGAGGCAAAGCCCGGCGACATTATCTTTTTCACGGGAACCTATGACAGCCCCGGCCCTGTATCCCATGTGGGGATTTATGTGGGCGACGGGATGATGCTCCATTGTGGTTCGCCCATCCAATACGCAAACATCAATTCAAGCTACTGGCAGACACATTTCTATGCCTTCGGGCGTTTGTGAGCCAGAGGAAAGGAGTCCTTGCATGAACAAAATCGACAAGCTCGATAAGGAACTGGAAAAAGCCCGGGAGAAGGCCGCCGAATGGCAGGCCAAAATCCGGGAGCTGGAAAAGCAGAAACAGGAGGAAGAAAACAGCCAGATCGTGCAGGCGGTGCGCTCCCTCAAACTGACGCCCGCCCAGCTTATGGCTTTTCTGAATGACCCCAAAAACAGCCTTACCGCTTCGGGCCATACTGACCCGAAGCCGGAGGCACCCGAAAAGGAGGACACAGCCCATGAAGAAAATTAAATACCGCAGGCTGGCGGCGATGGCTGCCAGCCTTTTGTGTTGCCTGATCTTTACAGTCCCGGCTTATGCACAGAGCAGCGAGCCGCAGCCGGAGACAGCTCCCTCCCCGGCAAAAACCGAAGCAGAGCCGGAAACCCAGAACCCCTTTACCCCGGACGGGACGGGAACCGTGGTGGACAACGCCACCGACGAGGATGGAAAGGAGTTCTACACCATCACCACAGCAGACGAGAGCGTGTTTTATCTGGTGATCGACAAACAGAAAACCAGCGAGAACGTCTATTTCCTCAATACCGTTACCACAGACGACCTTCTGCCTCTTGCCGAACAGGGTAAGGAACCGCCCAAAGAAGTGACCCCGGAGCCAGAGCCAAAGCCCACTGAACCGGTGGAGGAAGTACCGGAACCCAAGCCGGAGAAAAAGGACAGCCCCCTTCTCTCTCTGCTCCTGATCGGTGCGGTGGTGCTGGCCGGCGGTGGAATTGGTTACTATTTCAAGATTTACAAGCCGAAGCATGAAGCCCCGGATTTGGAAGATGATTACTGCGAATATGAGGACGGGGAGCTGGAGGAGATCGCAGAGGAACCCGAGGACGAAGATACCCCGCCATGGGAGGAAGATACGGAGGAATGAGAATGAATTTTACAAGCAGCCCTTTTGAACGAATGATGAAGGAAGTACCGCACCCCGGCTGGGACAATGACGACCCTTGTAAGGGATGCCGTTATTACAAGGAGTGCAAAGGAAAGAAAAAACAGTGCCGGAAGAAGTTCCGGGCGCTGATCGTGGAGCCCCGCCCTTCGGGCCATCGTGGCCCGAAGTCATAAATGGACGCCCGGGAGCTGACCCGTGACGAGAAGAAGAAAATCCGCACTCTGGTCACGGGGATGTGCGCCAACTATGACCGGGAAAGCGGCCTGTGCCTTCCTCTTGACTGTGCCTGCTATATGCTGCACAAGTGCTGGACAGGGGCGTACTGCCGTTACTTCCGTGAGGCTGTCCTGCCCCTTAACCCGGAGCTTCAAGCGGCGCTGACAACGGAAGGCATCTCCCCGGAGCTGCGGGCCTGTGCGGTCTGCGGAAAGGCATTTTTGCCCGAGGGGCGTCAAGCCTACTGCTCCGACGCCTGCAAGGCCGAAGGGAACCGACGGAAAAGCCGGGAACGCATGAGGAAAATGCGGGAGAAAAGGCCGGGCGGCTGTTACGATTTGCCGCCTCCAAAGGCTTGACATTCCGGGCTTTTTTGAGGGTGTTTCCGGGGTGGGAATATCTTATTACATTCCTCCCCGGTCTGCCCTCTTATTTCGTAACATCCAGCACTTCGGGTCATGTTGGCCCGAGGCACAGAAAGGAGGGATCTCTTGGAGACAGTACAAGGATATGTGATTTTGAAAGCTGCCACCTTTGAAACCGGACACGGCTTTGCGCTGGGGCATAATCCGGGAGCGCCGAGCCCCTTTGTGACCTGGCAGTTTACCGAGGGGGAAAACGGCCATCGGGATTACTACTGGGGCCGCTATGGAACCAGTCAAGCGTGGGCGCAGAGGGACTTTGACCGCCGGGTGGACGACTATCAGCAGTTTTACCATGCGGCGGTCAAGCATACCGAGCTGGGACCGGAGGGCGTTTACCGCTATTATTCCACCCAGCGGCCCGTGGACATAGGCACCTACCCGAAGCCGCCGGATAACCAGCCTCTTTCCATCGTCAACTACGATGATGACAGGCGGCGTCCTGTGGCAGACGGCAGGCTGATGGCATGGGGCGAACTGACCTACGCAAAGCCGCTGACCGAAAAGCAGATTGAGGATTATGAACTGAAACCAGCACCGGGCAATCCTGACCGGGTGCGCACATCCATTACCGCCCGGCTCAAAGAAGGAACCAGAGGGCAGGAACCCCCGAAGGAACCCGGCCAGAAGCGGAGTCATAAAAACCATGAGGAACGATAAAGGAGGATCGCCATGCACGAAAAAGACAACTATCTGAAAACCGCCGAGCTCTCCACAGAGCAGAACTGCAACATGATCGACGGCGTACCCAACAACACGCCCATCCCACCCACGCCCCCGGAGCTGGACGCAAAGCCGATGGACAAGGTAAAAGAGCCCAAAGAGCGCCGGAAAGGCCGGGAGCTGGAACGCTGATGGAGAACCGCAAGCGGAATGTCCATCTGCACGTCATGGTAACACCGGACGAGCTGGCGGCCATCCATGAGCGGATGGCCGAGGCGGGCATTTCCAACGCCGGGGCTTATGTACGGAAAATGGCTCTGAACGGGTATATCCTGCACATCGACCTTACGCCCGTAAAAGAGCTGATCTCTCTGCAACGGCGCTGTTCCAACAATCTCAATCAGGTCGCCGTACACGCACACACCTATGGCGTGTACCCGGAGGAAATCGACGGATTGAAGCGGGACTATGAAAAGCTGTGGAGCGAGGTGTCAAAGGTGCTGCGGGAGCTTTCCGAGCTGGTGGCAAAGTAAGACGAGGGCGGCAGGCTTCCGTTGCGGGGCTTGCCGCCCTGCTCTTTTTTTACCACTTCGGGCCAGTATGACCCAAAAGTTTGGGACAGGATTTACTAATCTTTCGCAACATTTATGTCCCCGGGCAAGCATGATAAAATAGAGGTAGGAAGGATAGATAAAGGAGGTTTTGAAGATGAAGATACTGCTGAAAATATTGGTTGCTCCCTTTGCTTTAGCGTTGTCCCTTCTGGCGGCTCTGCTGGTGTTCCTATTTGATATTTGTGCCGTCCTGCTGACGATTGCCTCTGTGATCCTGACGGTGCTGGGTGTCGCTCTCTTTTTCACGCCGACGCCCATAGGCGGGATTGTATTTCTGTTTCTTGCCTTCCTTCTTTCGCCGTATGGACTGCAAGCGGCGGCGGGCTCCCTTCTTTGGGCGCTGGACGGAGGCAAATCCGCTCTGTACCGGTTTCTGGCAAGTTAAGCAGCCTCGGGCCATACTGGCCCGAAGTCGGGGCGGTCTGAATGGGCCGCCCCTTTCTCATGGAAAGGAGAAATGATTTTTGGCTACCACAACTTTGTTGCAGCGCCATGCGGGCGAAGGCGAAACGATTGCTGAGGCTATCCGGGATTGTCTGGACTATGGCAAGAACCCGGAAAAAACAGAAAGCGGAAAGTACATCTCCGCTTATGAATGTGATCCGGTCACTGTGGCGGACGAGTTCCTTTTGGCAAAGGCCAGCTATGCCGCCATGACAGGCCGGGAACAGAAAAAGGCCAATGATGTGCTGTGCTATCAGATACGACAGTCCTTCTATCCGGGGGAGATCACACCGAAAGAGGCGAACCGTATCGGCTATGAGCTGGCTATGCGCTGGACAAAGGGGCGGCACGCTTTTATCGTTACCACGCACACCGATAAGCAGCACATCCATTGTCACATTTATTACAACTCCACCACCCTTGACTGCACCCGGAAATTCCGAAACTTTTGGGGCTCCAGCTTCGCCCTTCGGCGGCTCTCTGACAAGCTGTGCCTTGAAAACGGGCTGTCCATCGTGGAGAACCCGAAGCCCCGGAGCAAGGGCAAGTATCGGAACTATGGGGAGTGGCAGAAAGACCGGAAAGGGCCGCTTTCCTATCAGGACCGACTGCGCCTTGCCATTGATACCGCACTGGCCGAACGCCCCGCCGATCTGGATGAATTTCTTGTTCTGATGAAACGGGCCGGATATGAAGTCAAGAAGGTTCGGGGCGGCGGTATCAGTTTCCGGTTGACCGGGCAAGGGCAGGAACGCTTCACCCGTCTGCGTGCCTCCACGCTGGGGGACGGCTACGACTTGCAAGATGTTCTGGCCGCCATTGAGGGCAAAGAAAAACGCCCCGGGCACTCGGAACGGAAAATCAGTCTGGCGGTGGATATTCAAGCGAAGCTGGCTGCCGGTAAGGGGCCGGGATATGAACGCTGGGCGAAGGTATTTAACATTAAGCAGATGGCTGCTGCCCTTGCTTATATACAGGACAATGGCCTGACCGATTATGAGCAGTTGGCGCAGAAGGCCACCGAGGCGGCAGACCGTTTCCATGCCATTTCCGAGCAGATCAAGCAGACAGAACAGGCCATGAAAACCAATGCCGGGCTAAAGGCCGCAACGATTCAGTATGCCAAAACCCGCCCAGTCTTTGAGCAGTATAAGGCGACGAAGTACAGCAGGAAATTCCTTGCGGAGCATGAGGCCGACCTTGAACTGTACCGGGCTGCACAAGCGGAAATGCGCTCTCTGCTGAGAGGGGCAAAGCTCCCCAAAATGGACGTGCTGAAGGAAGAAGGCCGTAAGCTCACAGCAAAGAAAAAACAGCTCTATGGAGAATACCAGAAGGCACGACGGGATATGCAGGAGATCGTCACAATCAAGGCGAACATTGACACTCTGATGGGCTACACCGAGCCGGGAAGAAAGCAGGAAAAGGAGCGTTAAGGTTATGAAAATAAGGAGCAAAGCGACGCTGACACTTCGGGCCATGTTGGCCCGAAGATACGGGTTTGGGGCGAGCCCCAACAAGCCGCCTTTGTGCCACTTGTGGCCACAGAGGCATTGCTTGCCACTTAGCGACAGCCCCTAAAATGACGCAAAAAAACAGAGGCCCTTATTCTGGAACCTCCGTTTCCCTGGCTTTCTTAATGCCTTCGGCTGTGGCTTCTATCACGACAAGCTCTTTTTCATTCATGGAGTTTAGAAGTACATCAATGTGCTTTCTACAAGAGCTTGACCTTGCCCCTCCGTCCGCATGAATAAACTGGTCAACTGAAATGTCAAACATAGTAATGAGTTTAACAAAAAGGTCGAAGCTGGGATATTGACCTTTGTTCTCAATATTCATAATGGTACGGGAGTCACGGTCTACTAATTCCGCAACATAGGCTTGTGTCCAGCCCTTTTCTTCTCTGGCTCGTTTGAGAGCTGCCCCGAGGCCGTGAAAGTCAAACCTTCTTTCATCTTGGTTCATTCTCATATCACCCTATATCATTGTACATTTCTGGTTGGATTATGAGAATGTAATGAAACTTTATGTAAGGTAGTATTTCATTTCACTATTCACTTGTAAAATCTTGATGTAAAAGCCAACAGGCTATATAATTTATGAAGAAATAATTTTTTCAAAAATTCGTCCGCTGTAACATTTCTCGGACATTTGCCTGTTATA
>NZ_JAQDKY010000061.1:0-12870 GCF_027662325.1 Blautia faecis
GCTTTTTCGTGCCTTCTTTTTACTATAAAGAGAATCCGAAGTCAATATTAGAGATGTTGCAATAGTGTCGCATTTTGGTTGCAAATAGATACGCCAGCCAATATCAGATGCAAAATTTCCATAACGAATCTCTTAAACCATTTTTATCTTCTAAATTATATATGATTTAGGAGATAATTTAATCATTAGGATATAACTTCCTATCGCTATCAAAATGCAATCTACAGGCATACTTCATTTCTGCCCCAGCTTTTTATTTTCAATCTGAAATCATCTCGCAATTGTAAAATGAAATACCAGCTGTTCCTGCTCCTCAGCTGAAGTTCTTAAGGATTTTCGAATTCCGGTTGTGTCTGCAAAGATTCCACCATATGCATCAACCTTGATCCACTTTCTGTTTACCTTTACTTCATTCCACTGGTGTGTCCAACTGCCCGCATTTACATGCCGTACTGGAACATTCGCAGCCTCACAAAGCAGCGTGTATGCTTTTGCATATCCAGAACAGGCTGCTTTTTTCATTACCAGAGCGGCGTAGGCTTCATTGCCATAATTTTTCTGGTATGCTTCTGAAGACTGGTTTAACTGCCAGGAGCAGTGTTCTGTTAAATATCGAAACAGAACAAATGCCCGTTCTTTGGTACTTAAATCTGCAGTTACATATTTTTTTACAATTTTCTTCGCTTCCTTTTTAGCCAGGCTAAGCCTCTTTGCTTTATCTAGTTCTTTGACAATGACCTTACATTTTAAGGTTCGTTTTCCAACTTTGGCATAAATGTATGCCGTTCCGGCTTTTTTTCCCTTCACTTTACCAGAAGAAACTGAAACAACTGATTTTTTAGAAGAACTCCATTTTACTTTCTTTTTGCTTCCTGATACCTTCAGCGATGTGGAAACTCCCCGATAGATAGTAACTGTCGATTTGTTCAGTTTCACTTTAGAAGCCTGGACATTCACCGGTCTTATAAAGACTCCAAGAAATAAAACTGCAAATATCATCCAGGCTATTGTTAATTCCTGCATTCCTGTTTTCCGTGTTCTTACCTTTTTCATCGTAAGCCCTCCATTTTCTGAATGATTTCCTGCTGCAGTTCTAATATAATAAGTTGTTTTTTTCTAAGTCAATAGGATTTTGATCTTAATAAAAAAGTGATTTATCATTATCTGTCTATAGATGTGACAAACTGCTGTACGACAGCTTTTTTTCTTTTGCTGTCGTACAGCAGAATGGTTTAGTTATTATTGCTGAACGGAGTCCGCTTCTTCTTGTGTGAGCTGACCATTCTTAACTGCATCAGAAATGGCTTTGTCTAATTCCTCAACTGTGGAATAATCCCCAATGTGTACTGTTTTTCCGTTATCTTTTGTTACATCAACACTATAAGAGGAAACTACATCTTCAGTAGGCGGAATCATGGAGTAGGTATCGCCGTCACCGTTGTCTTTGGAATACAATACTCCCTTTTTGATACTTTCCAGAGTTTCTTTATAGCTGACCATCATAGCATCTACGCTTTCCTGCGTAAATTCATGGAATGCGCCTTGCCCATCATACCAACCATCTCCGGTTCCAATCAAAGATTCCATTTCTTTTTTCTGTTCGTTCATCCACACTTCGTATTCATCGGCTGTCCACCACTGCACATCCGGTGCCGCATTGTTCTTCTCATAATCTGCCTCGGCAACCCAATTTTTACCGTCAACGCTGATTTGTCCACCGTCTGTATCCTGATAGAGAATATCTGCGCTGGATGTGTTTCCCGTTTCGGATGTTGAAACCTTTGGTGTGTCCGAAGCCAATGCGCTTGCATAAGTAACCCCTGCAATGCTTAAACAGATTGCTCCGCACAAGCCTATTGCCAAAATTTTTTTGTTCTTCATAGATAAGACCTCGCTTTATAAGAATTATAGCTGCCCTCTTGAGGTCAGCTATAATATAACAAAGCAGCTTGGATATAGTTTGCATGGATTATGGATTTTAGATGGAGTTGTCTATCGGCTGCCTGCAAGGCAATTCAAACCAAAACCGTACACCATTGCTTGTATTTGAAATGCCGTACTTTGCATGGTGCATTTTCATAATTTTATGAACAATATAAAGTCCTAATCCAGTTCCGCCTGTATTGCGGTTACGAGATATATCTGCCCGATAGAAGGCTTCAAACAAATGTGGAATAGCATCGTCAGGCACACGGACACCTGTGTTTTCAATTTCACCACGAATTGTGCCATGTGTTTCGGACAAAGCTATACGAATCAATTCACCACTTGGAGAATAGCGAATTGCGTTTACTAATATATTTTGAATTGCCCATTCCATCTGTGATTGTTCCACTACACAATAAAGGTGGGTAGGAATATTTGCTTCAAGGTGCTGTTTCTTTTCTTCCAATAAATCTGCTACTGCGGCAACCTGTACCCGAAGTATTTCCGCAAAATCAACGGTTTTTTATTCCGTTTTTTGAGTTTCTTCCGTTTTGGAAACATACAACAACTCTTTTACCAACTTCTCCATCCTATCAACAACGGCAAGCGAACGCTCCATGTACTCTATGTGATTTTCATAGCCGCTGACTCCGTTCAGCATCCCCGCCAAATGTCCTTTCAAAATGGTTAGTGGTGTTTTCAGTTCATGGGAGGCTGCCGAGAAAAAATCTACCCGCTGTCTTTCTAACTCCTGTTCCTTTTCAATATCTGTTTTGAGCTGTTGGTTGGCAGCTTGAAGGTCGTTCAATGCAGTGGATAGCGAAGCAGATAATGAATTTAGATTTTGCGCCAAGCAACCTAATTCATCTTCTCGTCCTGTACTACATTGACCGGAAAAATCCAGTTCCGCCATTTGCTTTGAAATCTTGCTCAGCCGCACAATAGGCCGAGTGATATACCGTGCGTAGAGCCATGCACAAAGGAGCGAAAGCAGAAAGACCATTAGGATGACATACGGAAGATTCTAAATATTGCTCCACTCTATTCTGTAAATTCATTTTTAATACCCCTTTTCCTATTTCATACCACAGTATTGTAAAATATTTTTTTTGTCAAAAAAGGGTATTTTTCACCACTGCTATTTCTCCCGTCTGCGTGAAATTGACAAATTATCCTGGTAACAGCTTAGGTGCTTATCCTTACTCCAGATCATAATCCGACCAACCGCAGGCACTTCATTCTTGTATTTTTCATAAAAGCGAATAATACTCATATCACCGATTCCCATCTCCATTTTTTGCGCACAATCGGGAAATTGATCCGCTATTATAAGTAAGTCTTCTTTTGTAAAACCTACTCCATACAATTCCCATGGAGCTTCCTCCTTTGCTGTTTTACGCAAAAATTCCTGAAATTTTACCGCTTTTTCTCTTCTTATATTCCCATCTGCAATATGCGAAATATGATTTCCGCTTTCAATGATTGTAGCCAGCGGTAAAATTAATGTTTCGTTTTGTTCTATAGCCTCATTAAATTCCTTTTTTACACTTTCATATTCCTGGCACATATGTGGAATTCTCAAAAGATTCATTACTATGGATGTGTCAATAAAACGAATATTCATTTAAAAATCCTCCATCCAGGAATAATCCTTTTTCTCACTGGGACATTTAATTAAATTCAATAAGGACTCGTCCAGCATGGCTTCCCCAAGACCACCGCGTACAAATACTTGCGGATAATTTTTAATATCTACAAATGGAATAAATTTGCTGGTTCCCTTCTCATTTTCACGATAGACAACAGAGACACCTAATAACTGTTGTTTTTTATATCCATTTAATAGTACTGGATTATGCGTTGTCAATATAATGTCTATCTTTCTTTTCTCCCCAAGCAGACTCAGATTTTTGATTAATGCCTGCACTCTGCTTGCATGTATTCCATTATCAATTTCTTCAATTACAAGAGTGCTGCCCTCAGGAATTGTTAAAATGGCTGCCACAATAGCTATGCATCTCAAAGTTCCATCTGACAATTTTTTTGCATCAAATAATTCTGACGAATTAATATATTTTTCTCTGAGTGCAAAAATAACATCATCAAGCTGTGTGGTGATGAATCCAATGTCCTTGATTTCATTTTCTGGTAGATCACTTACTATCTTTAAAAGTTCTTTCTTTTTCTCACTGTCTTCACACAAATGGCGTAATACTGCAGAAATATTTTCACAATTTTCTTTTAAATCAGTGTCTGTTATCCGCACATAATCTCTCATATCAGAAGGGACTGGATTTAATATAAATATTTTCTTTAAATTTTCCAGAACCAGCTCAATATAGCCAAAGCACTCTCTATCTCGATACGTGTTCTGAGGAAGCTTTGTCCTAAGCTGTGCCAAAACAGAAGAAACCCGCATACAAAGAATGTCTGGATTTCTGCCAGCCTTTTTATCATTATATTCCGCCTGGATATCACCACTTTCCTTGGACCGAAGCTTTGTCTTAAATATTTTTTCCCCACCAGCAAGTTCTGTTTTTCCATTCACAACTTTATATAAAGCTTCTTCCTCAACCCAGACTTTTTTATTGGTACTGATCTTGATATAATAATATAAATCATATTTTTCATCCAAATCAATCAGACAGCCCAGTTTAAAAGCCGAAGTTTTAAACCGACAACAGGATTTACTTCCTCCACGAATGTGACTGTCCATATTACGGGTACCATCAAGAATTGTACCTAACTCCAATCCCGTCGCAGTATCAGCTAAAATATGGATTCCCTCAATGGCATTGCTTTTCCCGGAAGAATTTGTTCCGATCAAACTTGTCAATGCCTCTAGGTTTAATTCTGCCTTTTCAAAGCTTTTAAAATTTTCAAAAATAAAGCTCTTAATCATAATCTACTACCTTTCTGCGGCTTCCTTATTAGCAAAAATAGTCCTCATTCTGTGGCAAAAGGTTTTGCTTTTCAATGATAGCCCTTGCGTCATCCAGATCTTTTTGTAAGTTTCTAATTTTGGTTTGGAGCTCAAATTCCTTAATCATATTTGAAACAGTTCCTTGAGATACACCCATAAGCTTTGCGATTGCATTTTGTGTATATCCCATTTCACGGTTCAAAATATATGCGATTGCACTGTGTTTTATAGTTAATCTTCTCATAGTTACCCTCCATATTTTAATAATTTCTAATATAATCTAATATTATTAAATATCTTTTTTCCTAAACTGTCAATACTAAATTCAATATTTTGAAGCGTTATTTACTATAAACATACGCAGCAAAATATGTACTTTTCCTTATAAATATCCCTCTTTCCGCCAAAAAGAGAATGCATTCTTTTGCTTCCTCTCTTTAGTCTGCTTAACAATTACTTCCTATTGCAGGGTTACGCCTTTTAATAGTACTATTGCTGTTTTTATTCCGACAAACTTCCCTGTACTTGTCTATAGTTTCTTTTAAGTAACTCAATGCAAATTCATCTGCCTCTTTTTCTTTAGGAATATTTCTATATTCCTCTGTATACTGACGAAATAGCATCCGCTCTTCTGCGCTTAAACGATTGTCCTTTTCCCTTGCCTGACGTTGTAAAACAGAGTCTTTCAAAGCTCGCATTTTTTCATAGTTGTTTTTTTCTTGTTCGTAATTCCAAGTTGTATAAGCAGCTACATTTTTATCCAATGACATAAATTGATTCCAATGTCCAACTTCATGTAAAAATTGGAATAAAACAAGACCAATTTTTATATCAACTACACCTTTGCAATAAGGCCGGATCATTTTACATGTGTACTCATAAATACCAGAGTCATCCTGCTTAAACAATTTCTCAATTTCTTCAACAGAAGAATCCATGATATGTATTGCCGCTGTTGTACTTGTAAATTCATTTTTATTTTCTGATTTTTCGTATCTTTTGCGTTCGCCTTTTTCTACTGGTGTAAAAAAGAAAGGTGATTGTCCATTTGCAAACTCTCTATAGCTTCTATTTTTATCGAAAACGATATTGGCTTCAAAATTGTTAATAGAACAAATTAAATCTTTAGTTTCCACATCAAGGCTCTCTTTCTTAATATTTTATAATATTTATTAATATTATGTAATTATATTTTATAATATTTGCCTTGAATTGTCAACATCTGTATCTAAATTACTTTGGTTATTGATGTTCTGATAAATATAGCTTCTCAATACGAACAGGCTAGCCCGTGCACATTAATTAGTAGTGCCATATGGTATCCTCCTTCTCTTCTTTGTTGTCCAGCGCCGTGCTACTAGATATTCGTTCCTTATATGTATTACAAATCATAATTTTCCATACTTAGTTTAATAATGGATAATTAGCAATTATCAATTATTCCACATAACCAGCTACGCTTTTCTTATTTGAGGCAAAACTATGACAAGACATATTTTGTTGTTATGTTTACTTGGAAATCCATTTGAATTGAATCTTGGTGGTCATCAAAGGACGGTATCGGAAATAATAAATCATTTTAAGGATACTCCACAGTTGGAATTAACCGTGATTACAACCAACTGTTCATTGAAAGAACTAACTGCAAACCATTTATGTTCAAACATTACCATATATGAAATCCCTATAAAGAAACAATGGTTGGAAAATCAGGACTTGCTATACAATAACAAGGATTTTTTATATAAAACTATAAAAAATATTTATGAAAATATAGAACAGCCAATAGCACTGGTACATTCTACCTATTGGATATCCGGCTTGTTAGCCAGTCAATTATGCAGTGATCATCATTTAATACAGATTCATTCTGTAATCAGTACTTCCTGTGAACGAAAAAGAAATGGGTTTCCCCCTGTTTCTTCCCATCAATATGAAAGCGAACAGTTTTTTTTGCCAAAAGTAGATTGTATTCTTTCAATTGCAGAGTCGGAATATGAGTTGTTGGTAAAAGAATATCATATTGAACCACATAAAATTATTGTTGTAGGCAGAACTGTTGCAGACTGTTTTTTGCATCCGTCGCACCTTCCCTCAGGAAATCTGGGACAAACGCGCTCTGTTAATTACAATGCAATGGATTTACAGGGCACTGAGTGGTGGATAAATGGAGCGTTCTGCTATATAGGAAGAATCGTCGATCAGAAGGGGGTTAAAGAAATAATTCTCGCCTGGGAAATTCTGTATAAGAAATACCTGAATCTGACACCTCCCATGTGGTTTATTGGCGGTACTGCTGAAGATATCAGTAAGTATCGCAGAATAATAAAAGAATATGTACCAGATCTTGAAACATATGAACAGCAGCACAAAATATATTGGTGGGGATTCTTATCTGATGCAGGAATTTCTAACGTGTTACTCAAATGCAGTGTATTGATTATGCACTCTGCTTTTGAGCCTGGAGGAAGAGTGATTCTGGAAGCAATGTCTTCAGGAAAGCCAGTTATAGCGACTTATTCTGGCTTTGGAAACAATTATGTACAGGATTGGTATAATGGTTTTCATGTGGAGTATGGAGATTTCCAGAAACTATCCCGATATTTGGAATTGTTTATAACCAATCCGTATTTGTCAAATATGCTTGGGATCAATTCCAAAAGTCTTTTCAGAAAAATAAACCGGAATTGGGATTATTTCCGAAAAATATCTGATTTATATTTTGGTTTTGGAACAAGCCAATACACCTATAAAGGTAATTTATTTTATAAAAAAATGCAGCCACAGTATCCTAATCTGATAGATGCATTTCCTTACAACGATATAAAAAATGATATTTCAGATATTAGTACTGAATTTTATATAGAAGAAGCTTCTATTGTTCCTATGGAAAATAACCAAAGTTATTTATGGAAAACACCTTGTAAAGTAATCAAACAGTATTATAATCGTTTTAACTATAAACAGGAATGGAATACATATGATCCTAAGCAGGTTATTCCGCTTATGTCTCTTTATGACGCTGCGGTTTTTTCTTCCTCCCTTACAGGATTTTTACCAATTACCGAACGTTCTGATGTGCTGTTTTCTTATATTATGCCTGCTGGAAGAGTATTAACCAATGACGAAAGTCTAAAAGAGATGCCCTTATTGCTGAAAAAGCTTAGGGAACCGTATACGGAGACATCGTACGATGAGACTGATTTATCAGAAACAAACAGTAAATTTCAATTTCAACATAAATATTATACAATACAGGCTCTTGTAAAAGAATTAAATACTGCGATGGAAAATCACCCCATATTTAATGCTTCTGAGGTTAACTGCACAAAGAGCATATTTAACAAAATTACACATATTCGCACCCAGATCCCGTCCAAATATGGGATGAATTATGGAAAAAGCATATTGAACCATATTGTACAGTCCAATGTGCAGACTTTCCTTCTTCCAAGTTGTGACATTTATTTTGGAGAAACAGGTATTGATGAGGCTTATACCTATATGGAGTATTATGGGGATAGCATATTAGAACCTCTGAATTCGCAGAAACTTCAATTAATAGATAATACTGTTCTGTTATGGATTGGCGTTTTATTGATAGAGCAATATATTGAGAATAAGATATTACATAAAAAGTGCAAGATAGAATTATCCTCTATTTCGAATTTTTATGATGGTTTTTTTGAAACTGTCCTGTTATTAATATGAAATAACAGGACAGTCCCTTAACATTTGATCATAAAATTTCCATCCACATAGTAATAAGTCTTTTTCAATTCTGAAACTAAAGAATGAGAGATAAAGTATTCGAATTCTTTTGGCAAAACTCCAATATCTGTCTGCGTTACCTTTTCGATTATCTTGGTATATTCAGTTTGATCATTTTTATATAGGATCCTCAGCATGAGCAAAATGGAAACAATTTCTTTATCAGTAAAGAAGTCCGTATATGCTGTTTTATTATCAGCTGCAAAAATATGTTTAAACTTATCTTGTTTGGAGCTATAATATCCCAAGATGATTTCTCTGGCATGCATAACGGCTTCAGATTTATTTTTTAATTCCAGATTGATCAGTGCCAGATTTGTTTTTGCTATCCAGCGGTAGGTTTGATGCTCTGTACGATCCTGTAAACCGGCAGCTTCATTAAATGCCTCGATAGCTTTTTCCCATTCTTTTTTTGCCCAGAAAAATTGCCCTAGTAAATTATAAGACCGGCTTAATTCAACATATAGGTTATTCTGATAAGCCTTTCCGCACAGATCTAATAATTGCCTGATATCTGTCATTTCTTTGGAATAAAATAGAACCGTTAATTCATTAAATTCCAGGTGAATTTGATCTTCCAAGGATAAAGCTTCTTTATATGTTTTTAAAATATCTATGTTTGCTTTAGCTTTTTTGAAGTTTCCCCTATTGATACTGATTGCTAATAGGTGATCGTAATAGCTGTATTTCAGAAGCATATTTTCCGGGAACCTTTTTATTCCCCGTTTAAGACTAAGAATACAGCAGCTCATTCCATATTGATGTTTTATGCCAATGGCGCGGATGTGGCGTAATTGGGGTTCTATTGTTCTCAGTTCGTCCGTCTGCCTTATAAGTGCCTGATACTGCCCCACAGCCAGGTAATATTTTGCCTGTAGCAAATAATACCATTTCATTTGTTCAGGAGAAATTTCAGCAATTAAAGAAAGGTTATGTAATTCACGAAACCAAGTTTGCAGCAAATCACTATGGAAATCACATAATTTTAGGCAACAGTAAGATGACATTAGAAAAATGTCAAATAATTCTGAAACGGAAAAATCATTTTCCATTAAATTATATACATCTTTTAATAAAGATTGAGCAAGTACATAATCTTCCTGAAACAATAGATTCGAGATAACTTCTTTCCATTTTTCTCCCAGGTATTGCCTATTTTCCAGGAAAATTGCCAATTGGATTTTTTTTATAGTTTTACAAAATTTGTCAACAGATAATAATTCAATTTTATCAAAAAGCATTGTATAAATTTCATGCTGCCTGTACGAGGAAAGAAAAGCCATTTGCTGTAAAGGACCTAAATAGAACATATGTCTGATCTGGATGTTACCATTTTGAAATTGAAATAACTTCGTACGGATCAGACCTTCCTTTACAGAATAATTATTACATATAATCTTTAAATCGGATTCGGGAAGCTTTCCCTCCATCAAGCCAATCATGCAAGCCAGATTCTGAACCTCTATTTCGGATTCTACTATTATTTTTTTGACATATTCGAGGGAAATACTTTGAAGATATTTCTGATTTTTATATAATCTTGGCATATCCAGAGTGTATAAAGAGCCTCTCATTCCCAAATCATGTCTGAATAGTTCTGTAACAGTATCAATGAGCAAAGGAGTTCTCGGTAGAATTTTCTTCAAAGCCTTTTCTTCCTCATAGGAAAATTCATTTTTATACTTATATTCAAAATACTGGCTTAATTCTACGGAATCGAATTCCTTGATTTCTGTTATATATATAACAGGAACGTCTCTCATAAGATGCGACAGAAAATCTTCACATTTCTTAATATCGGTTCTAATTTCAAGTAAAAGTAAAATATTTTCCTTTTCAAATTTTTTTATAAATTTGTTTAAAATTTGAAAAGCTGAACCAGAAGCGTAATCCAGATTATCAAAATATATAACCTGTTTTTTTCTCCTTAATATAGGCACATATATGCGATATAAATATTCAAAAAAGTAAAACTGTAAGATATCCTGCTGCGTTTCATTTGGCACAGATTTCGGTTTCAGAATATTTAACAAGGAGGTTCTTGAACGGATGCTTAATTCTTCTTCAGATAAATAATCCGTTATTTCATTTATATCCTGCTCAGAAAAATTCGTAATATCCAAAGTATCAATATTCCAAATAGATGAAAGAATTTTTAGCAGAAATGCCTGCACGGTAGAAAATTCTTCCATATTAATTTTATGATAAGGAATTGAACCTTCTCTATACATTTTATTTAGCAAATGCTCAATAAAAAAGGACTTTCCACAGCCTGAGCAACCTTTTATAATGACAATACCCTTTTCCCCGGAAATAGCCTTATAGCACTGATCCAGCTGATTGTTTCTATCAGATCCAATAAGTTTGCTTAATGAAGTAATGTGTACTTTTTTCTCAAATGATACTCGTTTGGAGGCCGGATGAGTACTTACAGAATCTATTAATTTTTTCAAAAAAGTGGGTGAATATGTATCCTTCAAAGTTTTATACAATTCTTTTACTCTGTCGGATACCTCAAAGATATCAACAAGCTCTACTTGTATATTTGAAAAACTGGAAAATTTATGTATTCGTTTCTGGGTTTCAGTGGAATAATGCAGGTTTGTAAAGATGTATATTTTCTGCGCCATTAAATTGATTGCTATAATCAATGTTTTGGAAAAGTCGGACATAGGCAGATCTTTATTTGACAGTTCGCGGAGCTTTGATTCTGATAATATTTTACATTGATCTATGTTCTCATTACCTGAAGCGATTATAATAAGTCCATCATAACCACCATCCTTGCGATTGGGAGTATGTGTGATAGAATAACTGATTTCAGAATCTGCTGGTAAATATGTCTCTAATATGCTGATTGAAAGTTTTTCAAACTCTTCCCAATTGTCTGTTGCAAAACTCATGTTATCTTTCATCCTTTTAATGCACGAAATCTTTTAATAATGGATAATTGCTAATTATCTTATTTTCGATTATAACAAATATTGATTCATTTTTCTACTAATATAAACTTCGTTCTATATAAACCTATAGGGAAATTTTAAGGTCTACTACTCTCGTATGACAAAGAAATCCCATGATTTAGACTTTTAGCAATCTGCACTATCAGATTCTTTATTCTGCCCTCGGCTAAGTCATATCGAATATTAACATACGACAACAAGACCACCTTTTCAGCTGGTCAGAGAATTTTTATATTTTCGATGTATTTCTCACGCAACATTCACAATTTTCATATTATTCCTTGGATGCAGTTCTCGTAAAATATCCGCTTGTTTTTTGGCGGCTATATGAATATATATCTGGGTCGTTTTTATTGATGAGTGTCCCAAAATCTGCTGTACACAACTTACATCAACACCTTCTTCAATCAAATATGTAGCGAATGAATGCCGGAACATATGGGGTGTAATCTTTGTTTCAATTCCGGCCTTTTTCGTGTATTTTCTCAGCATAAGGCGAATAGATTGTTCTGTGTATCTGTTGCCTCTTTTATTCACAAAAAAATACCCACTCTTTTTTATTTCCTTTTCATTTTCTACATAATATTTCCGCAGAATTTCCAAAACTGCATCATTACTGATTTGAATATATCTCTCTTTTCCTCCTTTCCCCATAATTCTTATCAGTCCAGAATTCAAATTTATGCTCTCATTTCGGATATTTGAAATCTCGTATACTCTCGCGCCGGTGGCAAAAAACAGCTCTACAACCGCCGCATCACGCAAACCGTATTTATACCCAGAGCCAGAAAGGTCTTTCAAGTAAGTATACATATAATTGAGAAGCTGCTCGATCTCTTCTCTGGGGATAATTCGAGGAAGAACTATTGTCTCTTTAAATTTAACTTTTATTTTTCGAAAAGGATTCTGGTCTAACATTTCCTCTTCTTCCAGGTAACTATAAAAGGCTTTTACCGAGGCAATTTTTCTTTTCACTGTTTTCTGCTTGTATTTTTTATGCAGATTCGTAATATATCTCTCAATTGTTTCTTTTTCAGGCTCATCACAGCACACAAACGAAAAATATTGCTTCAGATCAATACGGTACGCTTTTACTGTTTTGGCGTCCAGTTCTTTTCTGTAGGTACAATATTCTAAATACTCTTTTGCTCTATCCTGTAAATTCATTGTTAATACTCCTTTTTTTTCCTATCACAGTACTGTAAAATGAATTTTTTGTCAAAAAAGCCAAACATAAAACATCTGATTTAGCTGCCGTGTATTCGATAATTTGTAGTTATCCATTGA
>NZ_JAQDKY010000062.1:0-12736 GCF_027662325.1 Blautia faecis
AAAGATACAGACCTTTTTGAGCAGATCTTTTCAAAAATTCTGGAAGATTGTATGAAATATAAGCTTGTAAATACAGAACAGATCTTCGTGGATGCAACACATATAAAAGCCTGTGCAAACAGTAAAAAAATGCGTAAGCGGGTTGCACACGAACAGGCTCTCTGGTATGAAGAGGAATTAAATAAAGAGATTGAAAAAGATCGTCTGGCACATGGAAAAAAGCCATTAAAGAAAAAAGATGATAACCAGCCACCTGCATCCGGTGGAACCGGAAATGATAAGGATGCTATATCTGAAGAACTTCCTGAAGATGTGAAAACACAAAAATGCAGCATCAGCGATCCGGAAAGTGGATGGTTTCGAAAGGGTGAACATAAACACGTTTTTGCATATGCAGTAGAAACTGCCTGTGATAAACATGAATGCCAATGTCTTTCAAAATGCACAGAAAGTAAGGATTATGTAAAACTGATCACACGTCATGTATGGGAAGAATATATGGAAGTGGTAGAAGACATTCGGCACACGATCGGAAACAGACAGATCTACCAGTTAAGAAAAGAAACCATAGAACGGATCTTCGGTACAGCGAAAGAACAGCATGGATTTCGATATACACAGTATGTAGGAAAAGCACGGATGGAAATGAAAGCCGGGTTTACCTTTGCATGCATGAATTTGAAAAAACTGGCAAAGATCCTGAAAAAACGAGATTGGAACACAGTCAGATTTTTGTTGATTTTGAAGAAAATAAAAAGAAAAGAAGTTTTAAAAGAAAAATGGTGCTGGCCATAATCCCCAACACCAAGTTTGTCTACAGTCTGAGCCGGTGTTTTTAAACACCGGCTTCATTTGTTATATGGCAGCTGCTTCATAAAGAAAAATGGCTTATTTACTGATTTTTGCTTTTGCAGAAAGTCCCTTACTCTTGAAGAGCTTTTTATAGGCGGAAAGCTTGCTTGCTGGTACTTTTACTTTCAGCTTCTTGTAGTTGTTTCTGCCGGCTTTGGTGAAAGCACTTTTTCCTACGGTACCGGAGGTAAGCTTCTTGGACTGAATGCTGACAGAAGTAAGGGCCTTGCAGTCGTAGAATGCTTTTTTGCCAATGGAAGAAACTTTGTAGCCAATCTTTACAGTCCGTAAAGCACTGCAGCCCTGGAAAGCACTGGTGCCGATGGAAGAAATATTCCTGGCAATGGTTACTTGTCTTAGCTTCCGGCAGTTTTTGAAAGCTCCGGAAGCAATGGCTGTGACTTTATAGGTCCGACCGTTTGCCTTCACAGAGGAAGGAATTGCTGCAGTCGTGATGGCTTTGGACTTTGACCGCTTTAAAGTAACAGAGGTACCATTTTTATTAACTGTGTAGACATTGTAAGAATCACTGAAGGATTTCACTACTGTAGTCTGAGGTTTATCATCTTTGTTATTTGAACTTGAGGTAATCTGGAAATCTAAGGTAATAGTTCCAAAATAGTTGTTCTGGCCTGTAATGGTTACAGTGGCAGTTCCGACTTTTTTGTTATTGCTGTAGGTAACTTTATAATCCTGTCCTTCTATAAGTTTTTGCTTTCCAAGAGTAATAGTTGGAACTGGTTTTAGAGCTTTTCCAGTATAAGCATAAGTCGCTTTAACTCCGGTTACAGATGCCTGAGAAAGGTCGCAGGCATAACCAATGTTGTTCTTACGTGCATATGTAATGGCAGCTGAGTTAGAGGAGGCATAAATGGTGGCGTAGTATACATGACCGCCGGAATACCAGTAGGAGCCTTCCCATACAATGTCATCCCCGATGTTGATTACGCTGTCTGGCAGAGTGACTGTTTCAAGATTAGAGCAGAAAGCAAAAGCTTCCTTTCCAATAGTGTGGACACCGTTTTCAATTACGACTTCCTTCAGATTGGGCAGATAATTAAATGCATTTTCTGAAATACTGGTAATCCCGGATTTTATAACTATTTTTTTTACCTGATTTTTCATGGACTTCCATGCCGTGCCGCTCCAGAAACTGTAGCCTCCCTGAGTGGAAGAAACGGGGAAACGATCGTTTTCATCCGTGGAGATATTAAGTGCACCCTGACCGGAAATGGTGAGAACACCATTTGCAAAATCCCAGGTAGCATTTTCACCTGCAGTACGGTAAATCTTTTTGGAGGCTGTGCCGTCATTTGCATCAATAGAGTAAAAATTAACAGTATTGGCATTGGAGGCGTAGTAAACAACCTTGGAATCTTTAACGACAGGCTGGCAGTCGGATACGGGCGCAGCAGTGGTGTATTCCCTGCTAAGTACATTTCCCTTACCATCAACAAAGAGGTAATGAAGAGTACTGGAAGAAAGAGAATCATCAGCAGATGCGTAATTTTCTGACGAAGAATCGTCTGTATTTTCATATTCTTCCCAGGAAATCATGAAACGGTTTTCTGTGATTGGAGTGATCTTTACCCCCATAAAACTCTTTCCATTGCCAGTGTAGTTGGTAAGGTATTTTACAGAGGTTGCTTCTTTTGAAAAATCGGAAACAGGAGTAATTGTAAGGTAAATATTATGAGGAGTGTCACTTGTCACATTGTCATACTGGGACTGGTCGATGGTCGTTCCGATACACAATACACTGTCAGCAGAAACAGCCATACCATCTACGCTTGCGTAGCAGTTCAGTGCCCATACGGAAGTACGGGAACCACCATAAGGAAGAAGCTCGATAGTTTTTTTATCAAGGGTGGTACTGTCGTATCTGGAAAGTTGGGTACAGCGGGAACCTTCGCTTTGCTCCAGAACATACAGATAAGAGGACTGCGATTTGATATACTGGGCAAAGGAGTGCCACAGATCACAGCTTACGATCTTTCCGGTCATGGAAGCCTGGTCAACGGCAATCATAAGGAATCCCTGATGTCCCTGTCCAACAGATTCATCTACATAGCCTTCATGACCGGTTACAATATAGAGAGTTCCGTTGGTTTCTGTCATTTCCACACATCCGTAATCGAATGGATAGCGAACCTCTCCTCCAAATAAATCCGGATTGCTTGTAATGGAAGCCGCACCGCTGCGATTCCAGTTTGTATCATATCGGATGACACGGATAACCTCGGCGGAATTATCTTCGGCGGTGTTATTTTGTCCCTCTACCAGGTAATATCCATCAGATCCTGCATAAAAACCACCCCATAAAGGAAGCTCCATGGGAATTTCTCTTTTGTCTGTAATCTGCAGGCTGTTGTCATAGTATTCAATACCGACGCTGTTTGTTTTGCGGAATACTCGCATATAGCCGTTGGAAATAGAAATAAGGTCAGAAGAACGCCTTAATTTAACACTAAGGTTATCTTGCGCAGTAGGGGTGAGAGAGGCTGCCTGTACCTGTCCTGGAAATGCCAGCAGATATAAAAACAGACAGCAAAATAATAGGGATGTCAGTTTTTTGATCTTTTTCATAAGTTTCTCCTTGCTGTGTTGCTTTTCATGATTCTTATTATAATAAGTTTTGGGTAGAGTTGCAATCATAATGATAATGTTTACAGCAGAAAAAGTGAAAAGCTGTAAAAAAACAGCAATTCTACATTTTTTATGGAGATTTCTGACATGGCACCTACCTGTGGAACTGTTTTGTGAGACTCATCAATAATAAGAAGGAAATCATCACCAAAGTAGTCCAGAAGTGTATAGGGCGGCTGTCCTGGTTCAAGACCGGAAAGATGCCTGGAATAATTTTCGATTCCGGAGCAGAAGCCGGTTTCCCCGCTCTCTGGCGAGGATTTTTCTAATTTAAAAATTTCTTCAATTCATCCATAAAGGTACTGACATCTTTAAACTCCCGATACACAGAAGCGAATCGCACATACGCCACCGAATCCAGATCTTTTAAATGGCTCATCACGATTTCTCCGATTTTCGTGCTGGAGATTTCTTTATCTTCGGCATTAAAGATGTCGCCTTCTATGGCATCGATCATGGCTTCCAGCTTATCGCTGGCAATGGGACGTTTGTAGCAGGCGCGGCGGACACCGTTGATCAGTTTATTGCGGTCGTACTGCTCACGGTTCAGATTCTTCTTGATTACGGTTAACGGGATTGTCTCCACATTCTCATAAGTGGTAAATCTTCTTCCACAGGAATCGCACAGTCTTCTGCGTCTTATGGAATTGGTCTCTTCCACTGGTCTTGAATCTACTACTCTTGTATTATCCTGATTACAGTATGGACATCTCATGTATTTATTTCCCCTTCCTCATGTCTCCCCTTCTGCCATACAATCCGGGCAGCAGACTTTCCTCTTTTCTGTTCGCTCAGTAACATAAAACGGACTGAATTACCTATTTCTTATTATACTTTAATCATAGAAAGTATGTCAATAAACTCCATACATATTTTCAGACTTTTTGCATAATATCATAAAAAACAGGTGCTTTTCATGCGTATTTGCGAATTAAAGCAAAAAGAAGTGATCAATATCTGTACCTGCCGTACACTTGGCTGTCCGGTGGATGTGGAATTTAACTGTGAAACCGGATGTATTACCGCCCTTGTGGTTCCCGGACCTGGCAGTTTCTGCTTTTGTTTCTGGGGAGCCGGAAGTGAATATATAATTCCATGGAATTGTATCCGGCAGATCGGAGATGACATTATCCTGGTAGAAATTGATGAAAAGTATTGCTGTAAAAAGGCTTAATTCTATTTTCCCAATTGTCAAGGGGCAATAATTTTTATATTTTCCCGAAAAAAGAATATTTATCCTCCCACGTGAGAATCATTGTTACTGTTCACTTCGTTCTCAGCAGCACGCTTCGCGATGCACAAAAGGAGGATTCAAATAATGGCACTTAACAAAGTTGAAATTTGCGGAGTCAATACATCGAAGCTTCCGGTACTGAAGGCAGAAGAAAAAGAAGAGCTTTTTCGCAGGATCAAGGAGGGTGATGAAGAAGCCAGGGAACTTTACATTAAAGGAAATCTGCGGCTGGTTCTCAGCGTGATCAAGCGTTTTTCCAACAGCAGCGAAAATATGGACGATCTTTTTCAGATTGGCTGCATTGGACTTATAAAAGCAATTGATAATTTTGACACTACATTGAATGTAAAATTTTCCACTTATGCAGTGCCTATGATCATTGGAGAGATACGAAGGTATCTTCGTGACAATAACAGTATCCGGGTGAGCCGGTCGCTGCGGGATATTGCTTATCGTGCTATCTATGCAAAAGAAACTTATATGAAAACAAATCTGAGGGAGCCTACCATTGCGGAAATTGCCAGCGAAATAGGGATAAATAAAGAGATGATCGTATATGCTATGGATGCGATACAGAATCCGGTGTCACTTTTTGAACCGGTTTATACGGAAGGCGGGGATACGCTTTATGTGATGGACCAGATCAGCGATAAGAAAAACAAGGAGGAGACCTGGGTAGAAAATCTGTCCCTCCGGGAAGCTATAAACCGGCTGAATAAGCGGGAACGGCATATTATTGATCTGCGTTTTTACGAGGGCAAAACCCAGATGGAGGTAGCCCAGGAAATCGGGATTTCCCAGGCACAGGTCAGTCGGTTGGAAAAGAATGCACTTAAAACCATGCGGAATTATCTGAGAGCGTGACGGAAATCATAAATCCCGGCATCACGAAATCCGCTCCTTACATGGTCTGCTGCATGAATATATTGCAAAATCGCTGGTTGTTGGCCAGCGATTTTGCTTATTATGCTTCTATTCCAGAATACGTTTGAAAAAGGCCTTCTGCAAGATGTGCGTCACAATTTGTGGGAGATTTTGTCCGGATGAGGGCGCCGTAGCGGGCTACGGCAACCGAATTCGGGCAAAATATACCGCAAAGTGGGGCGTGCAGATTGCGGGAATGATTTTTCAAGTACGCTCTAATGCCTTTTCCAATTCTTTTATTACAATTTTAAGAGCTTTAATTCTCGCATACTTCTTATCTACAGATTCCAGGATATGCCACGGTGCATAGGTGGTGCTTGTCTTGGCAAGCATTTCATCTACGGCACCTTCATAAGCATCCCATTTTTCGCGGTTGCGCCAGTCTTCGTCGGTGATCTTCCACTGTTTTTCAGGATTGTTCTGACGATCGGTGAAGCGGGCCAGCTGGGTGTCTTTGTCGATCTGGACCCAGAATTTGATAATCACGGCACCCCAGTCGGACAGCTCCTTCTCGAATTCATTAATCTCGTTGTAAGCACGTTTCCAGTCGTTCTCGCTGCAGAAGCCTTCCAGACGCTCTACCATTACGCGGCCGTACCAGGTGCGGTCGAAGATGGCAATGTGACCGTCTTTGGGCAATCTGGTCCAGAAGCGCCAGAGGTAATGACGCGCCTTTTCGTGAGGTTCCGGGCTGGCGATTGGATGGACCTCAAAGCCACGGGGATCAAGGGCTTCTGTGATCCGCTTAATATTGCCTCCTTTTCCGGCTGCGTCCCAGCCTTCATAAGTAATGATCACCGGCACACGCTTGCGGTACAGACGGTTATGCAGTTCGCCCAGCTTCTTCTGGAGATGCTTCAGCTCTTTCTTGTATTCTTCATCCTCGATCACCTTGTCTGTCAGTTCGATTTCCGAAAGCTTCGGCATTTTCTCAAGCGGAAAAATGTTTGGGAGAAGCGGTGCGCTGTGTGTGCTGTTCTGTAAGGCTACCTCAATGTTATTTACCATTATTTCAAGAACCTGAAGTTCTACGAAGTTGCGGTCTTTTGCATCAATAATATACCATGGTGCAATAGAAGTATTCGTATCTGTCAGATAGTGGTCGAAAACCTTCTGGCAATGTTTGTAATGTTCGTTCTGCCACTTGTCAAAGGCATCCACACGCCATTTTGTATCCTGCTCTTTGTTAAGCTTCTCAATACGTCTGGTCTGCTCTTTTTTGTCAATCTGCATGAAAAATTTCAGAACCAGATAACCGTTGTCTGTGAGCTGTCGCTCGAAATGTTTGATGCTGTCGATCCGCTTTGCATAATCCTCTTCTTCCAGACCATTCAGACAGTCTTTGCAGGTCTGCTCCATCCAGCCAGAATCCAGAAAGGTAAATTTGCCGGCTTCCGGAATCTGATTGAAATACCGGTACAGAAATGGTCTGCGCAGTTCATCCTCTGTAGGCTTTGACATGGTTGCTACTTTAAAGAAACGGGGATCAATGTATTTGATCACTCTGCCGATTGTGGTACCTTTGCCAGATGCCCCCCAGCCTTCAAAAAGTACCAGCACAGGCAGCTTGTGTTCTTTCAGCTTCATCTGCTGCTGATACAGCTTCTCGCCAGCTTCTTTAATCCGTTTCTTCAACTCCTCTTTTTCCGGAATCTCCTCCGGGATCCAGGTTTTCAGCATAAACACGTCCTCCTCACGTACTATTATTTTCAAACTTAAAGCATTTTTTCTGTTAAAAGCAAATTCTATTTTTTTATATTCATATTATTTTCTGCATTATAACATAATCATTCCCATTTTGCACGAATTTAACAAACATTTAACCGAATTTCGATTGCGATCGTTATCCTCTTATATACAATCCGATATTTTTGTGTTATTATTAAAAATCATATTTTGTGTAGGTTTTACGAACACATAGCGTTTTGTATGTTGCGCCTTTCTTTTCGTAGCTCAGATGTTTGAACTTACCCAAGGAGGAAGTCCCATGCCTTTATCTGTCTTCATAGAAATGACCCTGTCTGCCATCCTTACCGTCTGGTCGCCTGGTCCCAATAATATTCTTTTGCTGTCCACAGCCAGCAAATACGGCATTTCCGGTAATATCCGCTTTATGACCGGAATCTGGAGCGGATCTCTCACTTTGATGTGTCTTTCCGGACTGTTCTGCAGTACTCTTGGGAAAATCATTCCAGGGATCCAGCCGGTTATGAAATATCTAGGCGCAGCTTATGTACTCTATCTTGCCTGGCAGACCTGGCGCAGGATTCCGCCCTCTGACAATGTCCAGGACAAAAAGCCAACCTGGCTGATGGGATTTTTCCTGCAGCTGATAAATGTAAAGATCATCATCTATGGGCTGACCATGTTTTCCGCTTATATTCTGCCCTATGAGGCAAGGGTTCCTATACTGTTTTGCTTCGCTGTATATCTGATGTTTCTTGGAGCCCTGGGAAATCTAATCTGGGCATTTGCGGGAAATGTACTGAAAAGATTTTACAGCAGTCATTATAAGCTGATGAATGGAATCATGGCCCTGCTGCTGGTGTGGTGCTCTCTCAGGATCACTGGATTACTGTAAGACAGGCCAAAAACACCTCCCGGAATATGTTGGTTACTCACATTCCGGGAGGTGTTTTCTATAGGGCACTGTTCAATTTATGAGACACATGTATCAAATTGATACATGCTTATGCTGTCTTACTTAAATGCATCCACCAGTTCCTGACCATCGTCATATCCCTGGTTTTTCAGTTCTTCTACAAACCACTGGTCTACGCCTTCTACCGCCTCTTTAAAGGAATCAATATCCATATCCTCTTTTGCGGTAAAGGTAACGCCATTTTTCTCTTCCCAGCGGTTCATGATCTCATTGGCACCGGAGCGGTTGATGTAACGCTCATACTCAACAGCCATTCTTCCAGCCTTGTCTACAACAGCCTGCTGCTCTGGTGTAAGGCCATCATAGATATCCTGATTGATACAGAAGAACAGACAGTCATAGATGGCATCCCACATGGAGCAGTATGGCTGAACCTCCTGTACACTGGCTGCGTCGATTGCAGGAAGCGGATTCTCCTCTCCCTCTACGGTGTTCTGCTGAAGGGCTGTGTAAGTCTCGGACCAGTTCAGGTTGGTTGCATCTGCCCCCCATCTCTTATAGCATTCCATAAGAAGATTGGAGCCTGCAACACGGACTTTCAGGTTCTTCATATCGTCCACCGATTTTACTTCACGCACACTGTTGGTCAGTTCACGGAAGCCGTTCTCCGCAATACCCATGCAATGCAGTCCATACTCACTGAGGATTTCCTTCATCTTCTCTCCTGCCTCACCGTCAAACTTGGCATCTGCGTCTTCCACAGAATCATAAATAAACGGCAGGGAGACTACGTTAAATCTCGGATCAAATGCAGAATAAATCAGGTTGGAATGCATGGAAATCTGTACCGGGTCTCCGTTCATCACTGCCTGCATTCCCTCCGACTGGTTTCCGTTCGTCACCTGGTCTGCTGCCTATATGTTTACTTTTACTTTTCCTCCTGTAGCGTTTTCCATGAGCCCGCCGAACTTGCGGCCGCCATCAGCCCAGGTAGAAGTCTCAGTTGTGGAGCATGCAAAATTCCAGGTAGTCTCCTCCCAGCCAAGGTCACTGTAATCGCCAATTCCGGTAAATGCCTCTACCAGCTCTTCTGCATCCTCGTATCCCTGGGATTTCAATTCCTCAATGAACCACTCATCTACACCGTCAACAGCTTCCTTAAAGGACTCAATGTCCATATCCTCTTTTGCAGTGAAGGTAACGCCGTTTTTGTCTTTCCAGCGGTTCATGATCTCTTCATCACCGGAGCGGTTGATGTAACGTTCGTACTCTACGGCTTTCTGTCCTGCCTCGTCTACAACAGCCTGCTGTTCCGGTGTAAGACCATCATAAATCTCCTGGTTGATACAGAAGAACAGGCAGTCATAGATGGCATCCCACATGGAGCAGTATGGCTGAACCTCCTGTACACTGGCTGCGTCAATTGCAGGAAGCGGGTTCTCCTGACCCTCAACTGTGTTCTGCTGAAGGGCTGTGTAAGTCTCAGACCAGTTCAGGTTGGTTGCATCTGCGCCCCATCTCTTATAGCATTCCATAAGAAGGTTGGAACCGGCAACACGGATTTTCAGGTTTTTCATATCATCCACAGATTTTACTTCGCGGACACTGTTGGTCAGTTCACGGAAACCGTTCTCTGCAATACCCATGCAATGGAGTCCGTACTCACCAAGAATTTCTTTTAATTTCTCACCAGCCTCACCGTCAAACTTAGCATCTGCATCTTCTACAGAGTCATAAATAAACGGCAGGGAAACTACGTTAAATCTTGGGTCAAATGCAGAATAGATCAGGTTGGAATGCATGGAAATCTGTACCGGGTCTCCGTTCATCAGTGCCTGGATTCCCTCGGACTGGTTTCCGTTTGTCAGCTGGTCTGCTGCATATATGTTTACTTTTACTTTTCCTCCTGTGGCCTTTTCCATCAGCTCGCCAAACTTGCGGCCGCCGTCCGCCCAGGTAGAAGTCTCAGTTGTAGAGCATGCAAAATTCCAGGTGGTTTCCTCCCAGCCAAGATCACTGTAATCTGCGATCTCATTGAAGGAATAATCCCCGTCTCCGGCTGCAGAAGCTGCGGATGAGCCGCTGTCACCAGAGGAAAAATCTCCGGAATATGCACCATTTTTAGCAAGTGCTCTCGGAAGAGCCGTTGAAGTTACCGGAATATAGGTAACCACAAGAAGCACGGCCACACAGGCTGCCAGCATGGGCATAACTGCTTTTGAAATTTCCTGAAGGGTAACCTCCATGCCTTTTTTGATCTTGATTCCGATTGCCACAAACAGGTTGACACCAACCGGCGGAGTTACCTGTCCAATTGCAAGGTTTACAGTTGCCATCACACCAAATGCAACCACATCATAGCCAAGTGCTTTGCATACCGGAAGCATAACCGGAATAAAAATGTACATAGCAGAGTTTGCATCGATGAAGCAGCCTGCAATCAGGAAAATAATGTTTACGATCAGAAGGAAGGTAAACTGGTTATGTGCAATGCTTCCAAGAAGCGCTGAAGCTGCGTCTGCGATACCGAATTTGGTACATACATAGGAAAACAGGGAAGCACTTGCTACGATCAGCATGATTCCACCAGTTGTTTTCGCAGAATCCACGCAAATGTCAAACAGGTCTTTTAATTTAACCTCACGATAAATCACCATACCTACAAACAGACCGTATACAACAGATACAGCCGCTGCCTCAGTAGGAGTAAAAATACCGCCATAAATACCACCCAGAATAATAACCGGCATTAAGAATCCCCAGAAAGCATCCTTAAATGCATCCCAGCGCTCTTTTGCAGTCGCTTTCTTCTGGGCTGGCTGAATGCCTTTTTTTCTGGCTTCCACCATAACCACGATCACAAGGGCAACGCCCATCAGAATTCCAGGTACGATTCCTGCCATGAACATATCTGCAATAGATACGCCTGTGATAGAAGCATATACAACAAATGCAATACTTGGCGGGATGACAATGGCGATGGAGCTTGATGTTGCCATCAGGGCTGTGGAAAACGGTGCGCTAAAGCCTCCCCGCTCTACCATTGCCGGAATCAGAACTGCTCCAAGTGCTGCTACAGTTGCAGGTCCGGATCCGGAAATTGCGCCGAAGAAGCAGGCTACAATAACGCATACAATGGCGATGCCACCTCTTTTATGTCCCACGCAGGTATCTACGAATCTGACAAGTCTTTTGGAAATTCCGGCTTTTGCCATGATATTTCCGGAAAGTACGAAAAATGGGATAGCCAGAAGGAGAAATTTACTGATTCCGGCATACATATTGGTTGCAACGATGGTAAGGGAGGTTCCGGAGTACAGGATTGCACAGACGGAGGACAGTCCCAGACAGATTGCAATGGGAACTCCCATGATCAGGAAAACAAAAAATGAAATAAAAAGAACTGCACTTATCATTTATTTATCCTCCTTTTTCAGATTGCCTGTACAATAGTCAAGACAGTATTCAATAAAATGTAAGATCATGCATCCGGATCCGATTGGCACGAAGGACCAGAATATCCACTCCGGCCAGTTCAGAACGAAGGTACGTTTTCCGTTTTCCAGCTGTGTGATTACTTTTTCCATACCGAACCAGAATAAGATTGCGGTAAAAATAATGCACAGAACAGTGGTAAGGATAACAGATGGTTTTTTCAGTTTCTCAGGGAGACGGTCTGTAACCAGTGACAGGTTAACCAGTTCTCCTTCGCGGCATGCAAGTGCTGCAGCCATTAAGGTAATCAATACAAAGACTGCGACCACAAGTTCCTCGGTAAAAGACCAGGAACGATGGATCACTTTTCGGGAAAAAACATTTCCCACGGTCAGAACCAGTATCAGCAGGGTAGACACTACCAGAATACAATTTTCTACTGCTGCTACTGCATTCATGATTTTTTTGAAGACTTTCATGATCTCTCCTCCTCTTAATTTACTTGTCAGGTTTTCGTCTTTCGTAAAATGGAACTATCTGTTATGCAGCCGCAGTGCGTTCCTGCCCGGCAGGGCTTTTGTGTAACAGGAAGTTCCAACGGAATTTCCTGTTGCACAAAAAAAATCCGCCCCTGAACTAGGGACGGACCATATTAGACCGCAACCACCCTGTTTCCCCTTTGAAACAAGTACGAAAAGACAACGTACCGACATACGCGATTCCGATAACGGGGAACAACCGTGGAAACCTACTTGATGCAGTTCTTCACTTCGTATCTGGTTCCTGTTTGAAAAAACGGACACTTATGAAGCGTTCGGCTTCCCTTCTCGGGGATGATCTTCAAAACAGACCTGACGCTGCTTTCCACCGACACAGCTCTCTGTAGACAAGGTGCTTCTGTTTCTACTTCTTCCCTTCAAGGAATTTAATCCTTTTTTAATTTAGTTGTTTAACGAACTGAAGTAATTTTACTACCAAAATATTAGGAAGTCAAGTGTAATTATGCAAGTTGCTATTTAATGTGTTGAAAGTTGTTCAAGGCG
>NZ_JAQDKY010000063.1:0-12561 GCF_027662325.1 Blautia faecis
TTACTTAACAGGAATGCTCCATTTTTCTTTTTATCTTTGGTCTCTATTGATTTTCTTATTATTTGATTTCTTTATATCTGATTTCACATTCTGTGTCAATCACTATTCACGATTATGTTACTGTTCATGACCTTCACAATAACACGATTATACCTGCATATCTTTTCCAGACATGAGTTACCATTCATTCCGCAGCCAATATTAGAGCCTGTTTGAACATCCATTGTCAGGCATTTTTCTTTTTCAGAACTCCCAGGAGCACTGCGGAAACAACAGTTCCCACTACCAGTGCACTCACATACTGCACTGCATTTCCCATAACCGGAACTACGAAGATTCCACCGTGAGGTGCCATCAGGGTACAGCCAAATGCCATGGACATTGCACCTGCAAGACCAGATCCCACAATACATGCCGGAAGCACATGAAGCGGGTCGGCTGCTGCAAAAGGAATGGCTCCCTCTGTGATAAAGGCAAGTCCCATAATAAAGTTGGTAGGACCAGACTCCCTTTCTTCTTTCGTAAATCTGTCTTTAAAAAGAAGTGTAGCAAGTGCGATGGCGCATGGCGGAACCATACCACCAACCATAACGGCTGCCATAATATCATAGTTACCAGCTGCAATCGCTGCAGTACCAAATACATATGCTGCCTTGTTAAACGGGCCACCCATATCGATTGCCATCATTCCGCCAAGGATCAGTCCAAGAATGATCTTACTGGAGCTTCCCATGGAGGTAAGTCCGTTATTCAGTGCTGTATTGATACCCCCCATGATGGGCTCTACAACAAACAGCATCAGAAGTCCCATGATCAGAATACCAACAACCGGATAAATCAGAACCGGCGCAATCTTCTCAAGGGCTTCCGGAAGCTTCTCACATACCTTACGAAGTCCCAGAATAATATATCCTGCTGCAAAACCAGCTACCAGAGCACCAAGAAAACCTGAAGTTCCGCTGTGTGCCATCATTCCACCCACAAAGCCAAGTGCAAGTGCCGGTCTGTCACCGATTGCCATGGCAATAAATCCCGCCAGAACCGGAAGCATAAAACCAAATGCCACATCACCGATTTGTTTGAACATAGCTGCCGCCGGAGTAATAGACCCAAAATTAGAGCGCTCGGCTACATCCAGGGCATTCATATCTACCATAAGACCATCGATCAAAAAGGCAATGGCGATCAGAATACCACCGCCAACTACAAACGGAAGCATATGGGAAACACCATTCATCAGCTGGGTGTAAATCTTGTGTCCCACACTGCCGCCGGCCTTATTCTGACTCTGTGATGAGGCTGATGCATTTCCGCTGTGATAAACCGGTACGTTTCCAGACATGGCAAGCTCTACAAGCTCATCAGCCTTATTGATTCCATCAGAAACCTGACGCTGAATCACTTTCTTGCCATCGAAACGATCCATGGGAACCTGGGCATCGGCCGCAACGATAATGCAGTCTGCATCCTGAATCTCCTGCTCTGTAAGCACATTCTTGGCTCCGCCAGAGCCTCTTGTCTCAATTTTCACAAAACAGTTCTTCGCCTTGGCAGCCTTCTCAATTCCTTCTGCTGCCATGTAGGTGTGGGCAATTCCTGTAGGACAGGAAGTAACAGCCAGAATCTTAAACTGATCCGCTTCAGCCTCTCCCATATCGGCCAGACGCTCATCTACGCTCTTCTTCTCCTCATCTGCCTGATCAATGATCGCAAGAAATTCCTCTGGTGTCTTCGCTGCACGAAGGCTCTTGGTAAAGTCCTCATCCATCAGCATCATGGAAAGCTTGCTGAGCACATCCAGATGAACATTATCCTCTGTATTTGGCGCAGCAATAAGAAACAGCAAGGTAACCGGCTCTCCGTCAAGAGAGTCAAAGTCAACCCCTCCCGGGATCACCATAGCGGCAAGTCCTGGTTTCTCTACTGCATCACATTTACCATGAGGAATGGCGATTCCCTCCCCGATTCCTGTAGTACTTTCTTCCTCTCTGGCATAGACCTGCTTACGGTACGCTTCCTCATCATTAATCTTGCCACTTCTGGTCATAAGGGAAACCGCTGCATCCAGAGTCTGAGACTTATCTGCTGGGGCAGCATTTAACGAAATACTTCTTACGTCCAGTAAATCTGTGATCCTCATTTCTTCCTTTCCTCCTGATCCTTTCCTGTGATCTGCTGATATACAGCTTCAATCTCTTCTCTGGTAGCAAGATTCTCAGAAAACGCACTGGCACTTCCAGCTGCGATTCCCATGTGGAACGCATATTCATAATCCTGCTTCTCCATATATCCTGCCATAAATCCGGCAACCATGGAGTCTCCGGCTCCAACACCATTGATCAGCTTGCCTTTCGGTGCAGGCTCCTCATAAACGTCTCCATTCTCAGCAATAAGGACCGCGCCCTCTCCTGCCATGGAAATCAGTACATTCACAGCTCCCATCTCCTGGAGTTTCTTACCATATGGGATCACGGACTGGCGGTCTTTCAGTTCTACGCCGAAGATCTCACCAAGTTCATGGTTATTTGGCTTAATAAGAAATGGATGATAGGGGAGAACCTTCATCAGAAGATCTCTCGTCGCGTCCACTGCGATTCTTACGCCTCTGCCGTCCAGCATAGCCATGATCTTCTGGTAGGCATCATCCGGCATGGATGATGGAATGCTTCCGGAAAGGAAAAGTACATCGCCTTGTCCAAGCTCTCCTAACTGCTTCATCAGCAGATCCACCTTATCAGTTCCGATCTTCGGTCCCTGTCCATTGATTTCTGTACCGTCTATACTCTTCAGCTTCAGATTGATTCTGGAAAAGCCTTCCCCTACCTGGATGAAACCATTCCTCACACCCATCTCCTCAAGACGTCTGATAATCTCATCTCCGGTAAATCCGGCTGTAAATCCAAGGGCTGTACTCTCAATTCCCAGATTCATAAGAACTGTAGAAACATTAATTCCCTTGCCTCCCGGCAAAAGCATCTCCGAACTGGTTCGATTGGTAAGACCAAGCTGGAAGTTCTCTACCGACACGATGTAATCCAGTGACGGATTAAAAGTCACAGTGTAAATCATTTCTGCCTCCTGCTTATTTTTGCTTGTTTTTGATTTGTTGTGCTTATTATACTTTCATATACAGTCAAAGTCAATCAATCTTTTTCACAAGATTTTCACTTATGATTTATTACAATTGCACAAATATGAATTATTTTGACTGTTTTTGATTTTTTATATGCAACGATGTGCCAGAGCATGTTCAAAAAAGCTTTCTGCAAGATGTACGTCACAATTTGTGGGAGATTTTGTCCGGATGAGGGCGTCGTAGCAGGCTACGGCAACCCAATTCGGGCGCAACAAACCGCACAGTGGGGCGTACCGATTGCGGGAATGATTTTTCAGACGCGCTCCAGTACAGTGAAAATTAAGTATCTGCCACATTGGCGCAGTATATGACAGATCAGACAGGTCAATATAGCGGTTATTTACTATTGGCTGTACGAATAGTAATATCCATAAATCACAAAAAAATGCAGATATCAGGCTGTGCCCCAACCTGAACCCTGCATTTTTCTGTATTTTATAATGATGGTCAAAATCAGTCATCAAATTCTGTTATTTTAATCAGTTCGAAGCGCTGTCACCGGATCACTTTTAGCAGCTTTTCTTGATGGGATCAGTCCGCCAAGAAGAGTCAGAACCACGATCAGTCCGATCAGAACTACTGCTGCTACAGGAGGAAGAGCCGCCTTCACATTCACTCCGTCAGCCAGTGACCGGATAATGCTGTTCGCAGGAATGAGAAGAAGCAATGTAATTCCAATCCCCATAGCACCTGCGCAAAATCCGATAATAAACGTCTCCGCATTGAACACCTGTGACACGTTGTGCCTGGAAGCACCAATCGCTCTTAGAATACCAATTTCTTTTTTCCTCTCCAGAACACTGATATACGTGATAACACCGATCATAATGGAAGAAACCACAAGGGAAATCGCTACAAAAGCCACCAGAACATAACTGATAATATTTACAATATTCGTAACTGACGACATCAGCGTTCCCACAAGATCCGTATAAGTGATCACCTTCTCATCCTCTCCTGCCGCTTCCATATCCGCGTTATACTGATCCAGAATACCTACAATTTCTGATTTACTTTCAAAATCCTTTGGATAGATATTAATTCCGCCAGGAACATTTAGATCTGCATATCCAAGCTTTTTCAGATTTCCGTCATAAGAAGAATTTTCAGATGACAGCAGGGACATCATGAGCTCTGAGAGGTCGTCCTCATTCATGTTCATCTGAATTGCTTTTGCAAAAGCCTCCGGATTAATGGAAAGCGCATCTTCCATATTTCCCATGCCGCTTCCCAATCCGCCAAGTCCGCTCATAGCCTGGCTCATGGCAGAAGTAAGACTCGATGATACACTGGTCATCACAGACTGCATTGCCTCCTGCATACCGGAGCTGATATTTCCAATCATCTGCTCCATAGCAGTCTGGATTCCCTTCGTAAGCTGTTTTTCCACCTGTTCCATTATCTCTGTGAATTTTGACTCAATCCCCTTTGCGATCGCATCTGTGAAAGAAGTCATCATGGATTTCATGTAAGTTTCCATTGCCTGGGAAAACTGCGTCTGCACCTCGCTGGTATCCACAAGAGTCATAAGTCCATTCATGAGACGATTCTGCCCATCCTCTGTCTGCATATATTCCAGAAAATAGGTTCCCAGATTAGCCGGGTCCGGAAGGGAATTATTCCTGGCATACTCCGGATAAGCAGCTACAACGTCCTGCATAAGAAGATCCCGTATCTGTTTTGTGGTAATATTCACTGTCACGCTGTTTTTAACCAGATTCTCTGCTTCCTCTTTGATCTGCTGCTGGATTTCCCCCTGACTTAAAAAGGCAAGAATGCTGGCCACATCTGTCTGGGTGATACCATTTGCCTTGGCATACTCCTGATACTGGTTCATCAGCCCCACAGCCACTGCGATCAGTTTTTCCGAAGACATATCCACGTTCACGTTATTTTTCACCAGCTCCTGCAGATCCTTGCACAGACGTTCGTTCATCTCTTTTGATGTCAAATACTGCTTCAATGCTGCCTGCATTTTATCCATATCTGCTTCCGGTTTATCTTTAATGCTTTCCTGATAACCAGTAAGAACCTCTTTCAGCAAAGCAGTTACCTTCTCTTCTGTAAAATCAAACTTCACTGACTTCAGCGCCTGACTCATATCCGGAACCTGGTCTGCCGGAAGATTTTTCAGAATTTCTTCCGGATCAATCATATGGGAAAGATCCAGATCAAGGTCATCCAGCTTGATAAGCTTGGAAAGATCCGGCATACTGCTCTCATCCAGATTTATATTTCCAGCCAGAGCTGACATGTCAGGCATATCCGGCATTTCCACATTCAATCCGGAGGACAGCCCCGAAAGACTGGACAGGTCCATATTAAATCCACTGAGATCTACCTGAAAGGCCTCCTGCAGGGCATCCGCGTTAATGGAAAAAAGGGATTCCATGTCAAACTTACTGTTCTCATTGTCTTCTTTTCCAAATTCCTCTCCGGTAAAAACATTTATCTTTTCATCCGCCAGCTGCTGCTTCACAATTTCACTGGAAGCAGCCTTCTCGATCACATGTTTGGTAAGCTCCGGGGTATAACAGATTCCTGCAGTGAGCATGGAAGCAGTGGCACCTTCCACAGGCTGGACAATTCCCACAATTGTCAGATCTTCTCCGTTTTTCACCAGTTTTTTCATATAAGAGCTGTTGTCTGATTTATCCTTCCAGACCTTATATTCTTCATCATATTCATAATAATCGGTACTGTTTACCAGCTTAAATTTCTTCCCCAGGATTTCATCATAGGTGTATGGACCCTCGTTTTCTGGCGTTTCCACTGCCTCTTCTGCCATAAATTTCTGAACCATATCATCCAGTTCCTTACCGTCCCGAAGCCCAAGAGTGTATTGGAGAAAATCACTGATATCGCCCTGTGAAGTAAGCACCAGTACACATTCTTTATAATTTTCAGGCCATCTTCCCGCTTTCACGTCATATTGATCCTTATAAAGATCAGCATCTTCCGGCATTTCATGAAAAACATCAGTGCTCATGGTAGAAGACATAATGCTGTTGGAGGAACCAGAGCCCAAACCCATAGCCGAAAAAGATTTGTCCGGATTTACCTGTCGGATATTTTTTCCATTTTCCAGAAAAATCTGGGGAGAAACAGAATACGTATACTCCACCGAATTTGCATACTGGGAAATGCTGCTTTCATTACTGTCCAGGTAAACCTTCAGAGACTCCAGATCATTGGAATTCATTTTGGAGAACATATTAGTCACCATCTGGGCAACTCCTACTTCCCCATCTTTTTTCCCACTCTGCGCTGTGGCTGCTCCCATCATCATAGAGGTAAGATCCACTCCTGTGCTTTGTATCTGCAACGGATATTCTGAAAGTGTTTCTTCTTCCATATTTGTAATGTATTTGTCTACACCATTTGATATGGAAAGGATCAGCGCAATTCCGATAATACCGATGGAGCCTGCAAAAGAAGTAAGTAAGGTCCGGGCTTTCTTAGTCTTCAGATTCTGAAAGCTAAGGGAAAGTGCAGTAAAAAAGGACATGGAGGATTTTCCCATATTCTTGTGAACAGGAGGTGCCATGCTCTCGCTGTCTATCACAAACGGATCTGTATCAGAAAGGATCCGCCCATCTTTTACCGTCACGATTCTGGTGGCATAAAGCTGAGCAAGCTCCGGATTATGGGTGACCATTACTACCAATCGTTCCTTTGCGACCTCTTGCAAAAGATCCATAACCTGTACACTGGTATCTGAATCCAGGGCTCCTGTTGGCTCATCCGCCAAAAGAATTTCCGGGTCATTTACAAGTGCTCTGGCAATTGCCACTCGCTGCATCTGACCGCCTGACATCTGACTTGGCTTTTTGTGGATCTGGGCACCAAGGCCTACTTTTTCCAGAGCTTCTTTTGCACGGCGTCTCCGCTCACTTTTTGATACACCGGAAATGGTAAGGGCAAGCTCCACGTTTGCAAGAACTGTCTGGTGTGGGATCAGATTATAACTCTGAAACACAAATCCTATGGTATGATTTCGATAAGAGTCCCAGTCCCTGTCTTTATATTTTTTCGTAGAAATCCCATTGATGATCAGATCGCCTCTATCGTACCGGTCAAGACCACCAATAATATTCAGAAGAGTGGTTTTTCCCGAACCGCTGGGACCAAGAATTGCCACAAATTCATTGTCCCGAAGACTAAGGCTCACTCCGTCCAGGGCACGCTGTACCAAATTTCCTGTTCTGTATTCTTTGTGTATGTCTTTGATCTGAAGCACTTACTACTTCCTTTCTGTCGCATAATAAATGTTTATAACCATTCACCAATTCAGGCAAAATATACCGCAAAGTGGGGCGCCGAAGATTTCGATTTTTATGTGAGTCAGATTCACATAAAATACCTTGCGGAATAATATTTGCTGAATAGTTCAAATATTTTTTATTATAATCTTAAATTGTGAACATATTGTGTTTTTAAAATAAAACCATTCTCTTGAAATCCAACTATTTCTATCGTATAATAAGAAGATACATTACCGCTTTAGAGAGATGATGCATACAGATTGCGGCTATCGCAGTCTGATATAACTTACTTCAGAAAGGATGAAAAACATGAAGGTTTTACTCTTAAATGGCAGCCCGCGCAAGGAAGGCTGTACGTTCACCGCACTTAGTGAAGTGGCAAAAACACTGAATCATAATGGAATTGATACTGAGATTTTCCAAGCTGGAAATCCGGATACAGATAATGTAAAAGCCGCCGCGGCGAAATTAAAAGAAGCAGATGCGCTTATAGTTGGTTCTCCGGTATACTGGGCTTCCCCATCCGGACAGATCATTGAATTTATGGATAAGCTTTGCTCCATGGCAGGCAAAGACATGCTCCACAAACCAGCTGCAGCAGTTGCTTCTGCAAGAAGAGCCGGCACCACAGCTACTTTAGACGTTCTTCAGAAATATTTCAGCTATCATGAAATGCCTGTTGTATCTGCTAACTACTGGAACATGGTTCACGGAAATACTCCTGCAGAAGTTGCACAGGATGAAGAAGGACTTCAGATCATGCGCTCACTTGGAAACAATATGGCATGGCTTCTGAAATCCCTGGAAGCAGGGAAAGCGGCAGGTATTGCAGTTCCTCAGGCGGAAGATAAGATCAAGACAAATTTTATCCGCTAAATATGGTGCAGTAGTTGTCATGTCTTCACATAAATGAAGCTCCAGAGCATATCTGAAAAAAGCTTTTTGCAAGATGTGCGTCACAATTTGTGGGAGTTTTTGCTCGGATGAGGGCGCCGTGGCAGGCTACAGCAACTGAATTCGAGCAAAATTTCCCACAAAGCGGGCGTGCAGATTGCAAGAATGATTTTTCAAACAGGCTCTGGCTGCACCAGTTTAATAATGTGTGTGACATGGAAGAAGTTCCGTTCACATACATCCAAAAAAACTTCCAGAGAGGTATTTTATGCTGCAAATAATCGAAACCATCAACACCGCTGTAAATAATTTTATCTGGGGCGTTCCTGCAATGGTCTGTATTTTCGGAGTTGGTCTTTATCTTAGTATCCGCACCAATTTTCTTCAGATCCGCAAATTCCCCTACGCAATCAAAACAACCCTTGGACGTATTTTCCGCAAACGTGACGCATCTGACGGTGCTATCACGCCTTTCCAGGCAGTGTGTACAGCACTTGCAGCCACGGTCGGTACTGGCAATATTGCCGGTGTAGCAGGTGCTATCGCAATTGGCGGTCCCGGAGCCATATTCTGGATGTGGGTTTCTGCACTGTTTGGCATGTGTACCAAATATGCTGAGGTTACTCTGGCGGTACACTACCGCGAGATCAATGCCAACGGTGAACTGGTAGGCGGTCCCATGTATTACATCAAGAACGGGCTTAGCAAAAAATGGCATTGGCTGGCTTATCTGTTCGCAGCATTCGGCGTGCTCACTGTATTTGGTACCGGCAACGCCACACAGGTCAACACTATCACCACTGCGATCAATTCTGCATTGCTGAATTATAACGTGATCAGCGAAAGCGCCGTTTCCACTTCCAACCTGATCATCGGAATCATAATTGCCATTCTGATCGCCATGATCCTTCTTGGAGGAATCAAACGAATTGGCCATGTCACCGAAAAGCTGGTCCCATTTATGGCTCTGCTTTACATTCTTCTCGGACTGGGAGTTATCCTTCTGAACATTCAGAATGTACCAGCTGTATTCGCTTCTATTTTCAGAGGGGCATTTCAGCCCAGAGCTGTAACAGGCGGCATTGTTTTAAGTATGTTCACCAGTTTAAAAAAAGGTGTTTCCCGTGGTATCTTCTCTAACGAGGCTGGTCTTGGTACCGGATCCATTGCCCATGCGTGTGCAGATACCAAAAAGCCTGTAAAACAGGGTATGTTCGGTATTTTCGAAGTCTTTACAGATACCATCGTGATCTGTACACTGACTGCACTGGTTATCCTTTGCAGCGGCGTTGCTGTTGATTATGGAAAAGCAGCTGGCGCAGAGCTTACGATCCTTGGATTTACTTCTACATATGGAAGCTGGGTATCCATTTTTACAGCAGTTGCCATGTGCTGCTTCGCTTTTTCCACAGCAGTCGGATGGGGACTTTACGGTGCCCGCTGCATCGAGTTCCTGTTCTCTGAAAAAGTGATCAAACCTTTTATGGTTATTTATTCCCTGGTTGCTATCCTTGGCGCAACTGCCAACCTTGGACTGATGTGGAGCATTGCCGAGACATTTAACGGTCTTATGGCAATTCCCAACCTGATTGCTTTGTTCCTGCTTTCCGGTACAGTTGTGAAGCTGACAAAAGAATATTTTGCCGGTGAGGGCAAAACAAAATAAATATAAAAAGGGACATCGCATGAACCGTTTTCGCTCATGTGATGTCCCTTTCAGATTATTGATCAATCCTTATTCTCTTCCTCGGCAGCTGCATCTGTAGTTGTATCAGCATCTTCGCTTTTCTCTTCCTCACCGATCTCAACTGCATTTTTTTCTTCCTCAGTCTGCTCCTGCACATCCGTAACGCTTACCTTATGGTCATACCATTTGCCCTTTTTACCAATGATTGCCAGGTCAAATTCTTCATCAAGCTTCTCTACTGGAACATTGAATCCATAAACCTCCTCTGTCATGCCATCGCTGTAAGTTACCTTATCAATAGTAGGCTGAATCAGTTCGGCACCGTCTTTCTGTGCATCCTCTGCTGTTCCAAGGAAAACATTCTCAATATTCTTGGAAACGAGAGTAATATGAACGGTCATTTTACCATCCTTTACAGTGAGGGTAGCTCTTCCGTTGCAAGCCTCATTTACATGGAACATACTGCTGTCTGTGTCAAACTCTACACCATAAACACCGTCTTCAAGTTCGCTGTCTGCGGCATTCTCTGCACCATCTGTGGTTTCCTCTGCCTCAGCCTCTGTGGCTTCTGCAAATGCCGGGAATGCAGTTCCTGCTGTCATAGCGGAAATACTTACAGCTGTTAATAAAATGACTAATGAACGTTTCATAATAACTCTCCTTGCTTTTTCTTTATTTACGGTACACTTGTGTGTGCCGTATTTGTTTTATTACTCAAACAGCTGCCCCACAGTGTAGGAGCAGCTGCTTTTGTTCTGTTGCAATAACAATTTATACCAGGATAATTATTTCGCGATGGAATCAATAGCTGCCTGAGTATGAGCTACATAAAGCTGCTCAACAGCGTCAATTCTTCCAAGACCTTCGATCTGGCAGTCAATCTCATCGAAATCTCCAGAAGCCTCGAACATGCTCTTCCAGGAGTCCTCATCATCACCAGCCATATCATTGTTTGCATGGTCACCAGCAACAACCATAAGCGGACGAAGGATTACTTTCTTGAATCCGGCATCTTTTACTTTATTGATAACTTCATCACAAGCTGTATCCTCTGGCTCACCTTCTACAGTACCGATGAATGCGTTTGTGAATTCAAGTTTCTCCATCTGGGTCTGCATCTGATCATATGTAACGTTTGCTGTATGGGAAGTACCATGTCCCATGAATACAAATGCGGTTCCATCTTCTGCAGCTGCTTCCATGCTGTCATATCCAGCTTCTTTTACAGCTTCATCTGTGATTGCCTGAGCAACAGCAGCTTTGTCATCGTTGATAACGGTAGCGTCATCGCCAACCTCACCAAGCATTGGTTCAGCGATTGCTACAGATTCAAATTTATCTTTGTAAGCATCAATAGCTTCTACCATCTCATCGTACTCAGCACCATGCATAAGATGTGTAGGCTGAACTACAAGATTCTTAACACCGTTTGCTACTGCACGGTCAAGTGCCTGCTGCATGTTATCAATCTTCTCATCATCTCTTGCCTGTACATGGTTGATAATGATCTGAGCGGTAAATGCTCTTCTTACAGACCAATCCGGGAATGCTTCTGCAAGAGCATCCTCGATTCCTTTGATATCCTCTGCACGGCTGTCGTTAAAGGAAGTACCAAAGCTTACTACAAGAAGCTCATTCTCACCGATCTCGTCCTGATTACGCGGATCATCCTTGGAAGCATCACCTGTGTCACGTCCGAAATACTCTGGACTTGCCTCTTCTCCCTCTACAAGCTCTTTCTGAGCATCTGTAAGGGCATCCCATGCTTCTTTAGCTTCCTTGCACTGCTCATCTGTATCATCTGTTCTCTCCTGAACATAAATAGCATCGATAAGTGCTGCTACTTTATCAGCCGCTTCCTTATCTGCATCTGCAGTGTCATCAGCTGCTTCTGCATCGTCTGTTGTCTCAGCATCATCAGCTGCTTCAGCATCGTCAGCTGCCTCAGCATCATCAGCTGTCTCAGCATCGTCTGTTGTCTCCTCTGCTGCTTCCTCTGTCTCTGCAAATGCAACAGTTGCTGTTGCTGCTGTCATGCTTGCTGCCATAGAAGCTGCAAGAAGGATTGCTAATAAAGATTTTCTTTTCATTTCTTTTTCCTCTTTTTTTTTGTATTTCCGGATAGAATCACGTATAAAGAATCCCATGGGAAATCTATCACCAATCTCCCATTGCATAAAAACAGCCGCATTTTCTGCGACTGCACACATTCTCATATACACACTTTTCTTCCAAAAAACATTCAGGAAATATTCATGTATCGTTATGAGAATACAGGTTCTGTGTACCGCAGACCTAAGATTCCACGCCAAGGCAGTTCTCCTGACTTCGGTCAACACTGCTCCCCCTTCCCGGTTTCCCAGTGGGCTCTGAAGCAGTTCCCTTACACAGTGACGGCATCGTTCCGGACTCTCACCGGATTCTCTTTTGCGCATCATGTTCATGATGCAACCTTCGCGCTATAACCATTATACATATTCGACTCGGATATTTAATATGTACCATATTATTATATATTTTTTATGAACTTTTTATGTATTTTTTATGAACTAGAGTATGTTTGAAAAAGGCTTTCTGCA
>NZ_JAQDKY010000064.1:0-11296 GCF_027662325.1 Blautia faecis
AATTTCAAAAAATCTGTAAATTCCCAAAATTTACCTTGTAAAAACCACGCCTTGCTTTTCATATATAGTAATGTTAGAATGGCAGTGTGATAAAAATCGGGAGGATTTATTGGTGGAAAAAAAATTAAAAAAATATACTTTGCCGGTTATTGCTGCCATTTTAACAGTGTTTGCTCTTTCCATGACGGGCTTGTATGCTGGTTCGGCAGATAATCCGGGAGAAACATTTCTTTCTTTATGCAAGAAAGAGATGACAGGAATCGGAATCGACAAACTGGTGGTTCTCATTGCGATCATTGCATTGTACATGAAATGCTGGAGGAATTTTTGCAGAAGCTGTAAATGGATCACGCATCTGATCGCCGCCATGTTTTCTGTTTTTATGCTGATCGGAATGTCCTTTTCCGTGCAGGGAAACTGGTCCTTCTTTACAGCTGGGAGAAATCAGATTCTGATCGCATTGCTTACATGGGCAGGATTCTTTTTTCTGTTTGATATAGTGATCAGTCTTTTATATGCATATGGAGAGAAGCATCCTTTTCTGCACAGCAGGAATATAAAGAAATTTCCGGAATTTATGGAAAAACACTACCTTCTGGTAGCATTTTTGCTGATTTTGGCAGGATGGCTTCCCTATATCCTGATCTTCTGGCCAGGAAGTGTTCCCTATGATGGCTTCCGGCAGCTGAATATGTTTGCCGGAAATCAGAGATTTACAAACAAGCATCCATGGGAATTAAGCCTTATAATGGGAGCCTTGATGACAATTGGAAATGTGATCAGTGATAACTGGGGCATTTTCATGGTGGTTGGCGTGCTGGCACTGATTTATGCGGTATGTTATGCCACTGTTTGTTATAAACTGAAATCATGGGGAGCACCAAGATGGTTCAATATCTGCTGTATCGCATTTTTCAGTCTTGTGCCTGTATTTGGAGCTTATTCCCAGACGATCATTAAGGATGGAAGTTTCAGCGCTCTGTTTTCCCTTTTCATGGTAATCTATGTGGAATGCTGCATTCCCACCCTTCGGGAAAAAAGCGGTCAGTCTTTAAGACAGCAGCTGACAGTGCTGTTTCTGGTTGGCTTTGGCATGTGCATTACCAGAAATAATGGACTTTACATGGTGCTTCCTGCATTTATCCTGTTATTCTTTTTCCTTGGAAAAAAACGCAGACTGTATGCAGTTGGAATGGTGATCCTTGTGACAGTGGGCTACATGGGGCTTCAGAAAGAAGTGGCACCGAGACTATACATTGGTAATTTCCCATCCAGAGTATTTTTCTCAATTCCAATGCAGCAGACAGCCAGATATCTGAAGGAATATCCGGATGATGTGACAAAGGAAGAAGCTAAAGCAATTGACGGGGTGATGAAGTATGATGAGATTGCGGATTTGTATAATCCGGAACTGTCTGATCCGGTAAAGGCAACTTATCGCGGCGGACATATTACCATGGCGAAGCTGAAACGCTACTTTAATGCCTGGTTCAGCATGTTTCTGAGGCATCCGGGGGTGTATATAGAAGCCACACTTCATAACAGCTATGGATATTATTACCCATTTCATAATTGCACCGCGCAGAGCTCCTACCGCTTCTATACAGTAAATGAGCCGCTGATTGAAGAGTCAGATTATCATCAGATCTTTTCCGCAGAGACAAGGAATCAGTTGAAACGTTATGCCGATCTGTGGAGTCAGATTCCAGGTCTTGCGCAGATCTGCAATGCGGGAACCTACACATGGATCGTGATTCTGCTCCTTGGATATCTGATCTACAGGAAGCGATGGAAAGGAATCCTGGTATTGGCTGCCCCGGCGCTGAATGTGGCAATCTGTATAGCTTCTCCGGTAAACGGTCTTCTGCGTTATGCGTTTCCGTTGATGGCGTGTATGCCAGCTGTGATATTCTGGGGACTGGCTTATGCAGAGAAGGCTATAGACGAAAAAAGAACCGACGAAAAATGAAAAGTCTGAATTTCTTTTATCGAAAGTATATTGTCAGGTAACTATTTAACAGGTACTATTCCGGGAAGGGTATAACTGTGAAGATACTGAACCGTGAAATTGTAAGAAAAATAACAATATATGGGAAAGATTGGAATCATGAGAAAGGCAGGTGATTCTGAAGTATATGGAAAAAATAATCATTATCGGTGCCGGACCGGCAGGAATTTCCGCAGCTTTGTATGCTGCCCGGGCAAATATGGATCCACTGGTGATCAATAACGGCATTGGTGCTTTGGAAAAAGCAGAAAAAATAGAGAATTATTATGGTATGGAACATCCTGTTTCCGGGAAAGAATTATTTGAGACAGGACTTGCACAGGCAAAAGCATTAGGCGTGCGGATCCTGGAGGCACAGGTGCTGGGGATTGGCGGGTTTGATACTTTTACAGTAAAGACAACAGCAGGTGATTTTGACACCATCAGTGTGATCCTTGCCACAGGAAGCAAACGAAAGGCTCCTGCAATTCCGGGGATTAAGGAATTTGAGGGAAGAGGTGTCAGCTACTGTGCTGTGTGCGATGCATTTTTCTACAGGGGAAAGGATGTTGCAGTGCTTGGAAACAGCGACTTCGCTCTTCATGAGGCAGAAGAACTGGCGCCTATGGCCGATTCTGTTACCATCTACACAGATGGGAAAGAACCGGAGTTTTCCAGGAAATCTTCTTTTGCGGTGAATACAATGAAAATTCAGTCTGTAGAGGGAGACGAGAAGGTGTCCGGACTGCGTCTGATCTCTCAGTCTGAGACGGATGCAAAATCAGATACTGATGAAGAGAAGAACCTTCAGCTTTTGCCAGAAGGAAAGAAAGCTGAAATGGAAGCTTCAGAGTTCCATAGTCAGGAGAGTCCGGTAAGGGATTCGACAGAGACATTTGTCCCGGCAGACGGCATTTTTGTAGCGCTTGGAACTGCAGGAAGCGCAGAGATGGCAAGACAGATGGGCGCGGCACTTACTGAGAAAGGCAACATCAAGGTAAATGAAAAGATGGAGAGCACCATTCCGGGGCTTTTTGCAGCAGGTGACTGTACCGGCGGTCTTTTGCAGGTGGCAAAGGCAGTTTATGATGGCGCACAGGCAGGACTCAGTGCAAACCAGTATGTGAGAAACAGACAAAAAAAGTAGAATTTCGACATGAAATCAGAGAGAAGAATAGACCGATAGAAAGGATGGATCAATTATGGCAAAAGTAATCACAACACAGAATTTTGAAGAGGAAGTATTAAAATCCGAGAAACCGTTTCTTCTTGATTTCTGGGCAACCTGGTGCGGACCATGCATGCGTCAGGGGCCAATCGTGGAGGAACTGGGAGAGGAAGGTTATGCAGTAGGAAAGCTTGATGTGGACCAGAACATGGAGCTTGCACAGCAGTTCCGGGTTATGAGCATTCCTACCCTGATCATTTTCAAGAACGGAGCAGAAGCACACCGTCTGGTTGGTCTTACGGATAAAGAAGAGTTAAAGAAACTTCTGGACGAGTAAGAACGATGAAGATATTACTTGCAGCATGTAATGCAAAATATATACATTCCAATCTGGCTGTCTTTAACCTGAAAGCCTGCGCAAAAGAATATGACAGCAATGTTGTACTTCGGGAATACACCATCAATCAGCAGAAGGATGACATTCTGAAGGATATTTACAGATGTCACCCGGATGTGATCTGCATATCCTGCTATATCTGGAACATTACTTTTGTGCGGGAACTGATGCAGGATCTGAGAAAGATCCTGCCGGATGTTCCTTTCTGGGCGGGAGGCCCGGAGGTATCGTATGATGCAGAGGAATTTCTGAAAAAAAATCCGGCATTTGATGGTATAATGGTTGGAGAAGGAGAGGAGACCTTCCTGGAACTGGTGAAGCACTATGTGAATGGAAGTCCTTCTCTGGAGGAAACCACCGGACTTGTGTACTGTAAACCAGACGGTACAATTCAGAATAACGGATGGCGGCAGATCATGGATTTAAGCAGGGTACCTTTTGCTTACGAAAATCTGAAGGATTTTGAAAACCGTATTATCTATTATGAGAGCAGCCGGGGCTGTCCTTTTTCATGCAGCTATTGTCTGTCTTCTGTGGACAAGAAACTGCGTTTTCGCGACCTGGAACTGGTAAAGAAAGAACTTCAGTTTTTCCTGGATCACAAAGTACCACAGGTGAAATTTGTGGACAGAACCTTTAATTGCAGGCACGATCATGCAATGACCATCTGGCAGTACATAAAAGACCATGATAATGGAATTACCAATTTCCACTTTGAGATTTCCGCAGATCTGTTGAGGGAAAATGAACTGGAACTGATGAGCACCATGCGTCCGGGGCTGATCCAGCTGGAAATCGGTGTACAGTCCACAAATCCGGACACTATTCGTGCTATCCACAGGACTATGGATTTTCCGAAGCTGGCAGGGATTGTAAAACGCATCCACAGTTTTAAGAATATTCACCAGCATCTGGATCTGATCGCTGGTCTTCCTTACGAGGATTATGACAGCTTTCACCGGTCCTTCAATGATGTTTATGCACTTCGTCCCCAGCAGCTTCAGCTTGGATTTCTGAAGGTTCTGAAGGGCTCTCATATGAAAGAGATGACAGAAGAATATGGCATTGTGCATAAAGAACTGGAGCCATATGAGGTACTGGGAACCAGATGGCTGCCATATGAAGACATTTTGAAGCTGAAAATGGTGGAAAGTATGGTGGAACTGTACTATAATAGTGGACAGTTTCAGAATACCATCGCCTGTGTGGAGCCTTTGTTTGAGGATGCTTTCACATTGTATGAGAAGCTAGGACAGTTTTATGAGAAAAAAGGTTATTCAGAGATTTCCCATTCCAGAATGCGCAGATATGAGATCCTGCTGGAGTTTGTGAAGGAAGAACTGGAAGAACAATCCGCAGGAAAATCTGGAAATCAGGATCCTGAGGTGGAGAATCCTGCGGGAAAAGCTGCGGAAGATTGCAGAGGAATGGAAACTGCGACCTGGGAAAAGGTGGCAGACAGCATGATCTACGACCTGTATCTTCGCGAAAACCTGAAAAGCCATCCATCCTTTGAGTACGACCAGAAGCCCTATGAGAAAGCAGTCTGGGAGTACAGGCGCCAGGAAAAGGTGCCAAGGACAGCACATATTGAGGTGTTCCGGGATGGAAAAATATTGCTGTTTGACTATGAAAACCGGGATCCACTGCTTCATAATGCGGCAGTGAAGGAAATTCAGATATAATAAAGAAAGGGTGTAACTGTTCGGCTGGCCGTATTGACATGGCGTATATTTGTAGTCTGTAAAGTGCCGGATGGTTATGAGAGGTTAAAAAATTATGGGAATGTTTGATCCAAAGAAAAGAAAACTTGTAACTGCGATCATTGCTGTTATTCTTGTTCTGGCAATGGTAGTTCCTGCTGTCCTCTCTCTTCTTCTGTAGGGAAAAGAGAAAATGAGGCTTGGAAAAGCGGCTATGGAAGCACTGCAGGCTGAAATCAGCGGGCTTCTTACGCCTGGAAACGAACTGGTGGTGGCTGGAGCCATTGCTCTTTACGGCACAGCGCAGATTGCAAGGGAAAAACATGAGATTTTAAGAGAGCATTTTTCAGAAGGTTTTTTACGGGAGGCAGAGAATCTGAGAACCCTTTACGGGACTGCGGATGAGATAAATGTAAAAGAGGCTGGCGCTACCGCTTTTTATGCAATGGGGGAGGGCGGTTTTCTGAGTGCTCTGTGGAAGATGGCGGAGGCTTCCCAGGTGGGACTGGAAATGGATTTTTCCAAGGTACCCATACGCCAGGAGACAATTGAAATTTGTGAAATCTTTGACATTAATCCTTATAAGCTGAATTCGGAAGGGGCTGTTCTGATCGGTATTCCGGCAGGAGAAGCATTGGTGCAGGAGCTTCGCAGAATGGGCATGATGGCTGCTGTGATTGGACAGACGAATGCTGGAAATGACAGAATGCTTTACTACAATGGGAATGGCAGGTATCTGGAGCGGCCGGCTAAAGACGAGATATATAAGATATTGCCTTAAAATCGAAATAAAACTGCTGTAATTACAGGAGAGTATAAAAACTATGGGAACATTAAACATTGTACTTCATGAGCCGGAGATTCCGGCGAACACAGGAAATATAGGACGTACCTGCGTGGCTACAGGAACCAGGCTCCATCTGATCGAGCCGTTGGGATTTTCATTAAGTGAGAAAGCACTGAAACGTGCCGGAATGGACTACTGGAAAGATCTGGATGTAACTACTTATCTGGATTATGAAGATTTTCTGGAGAGAAATCCTGGAGCGAAGATTTATTATGCGACTACGAAAGCACCTCAGACTTATGCGGATGTGAAGTATGAGGACGACTGCTTTATCATGTTTGGCAAGGAGAGCGCTGGAATCCCGGAAGAGATTCTCCGTGACAATCAGGAGACTTGCGTAAGGATTCCCATGCTGGGAGAAACAAGATCTCTGAATCTGAGTAATTCGGTTGCCATTATTCTTTATGAAGCCTTTCGTCAGCATGACTTTGCCCATTTGAAACTGGATGGGCATCTGCGCAAATATGACTGGAAATAGTAAAAGACCTGGAGCTTTTTTCAAACACGCTCCAGGTCTTCGTTTATAAAAAGAATTGCTGAATAATTTATTTTGCTTTCTTTAAAGTAAAAATGAATTCTGTTCCAACACCTTCCGTGCTGATCACATTAATATTCTGATTATGAGCTTTGATGATCTCTTTCACAATAGAAAGCCCAAGTCCTGTACCTTTCCGGTCTTTTCCGCGGGAGGTATCTGTCTTGTAAAATCTGTCCCACACCTTGGACAGGCTGTCCTTGGGGATTCCTACTCCGTGATCCTTCACAGAAACGAAAACCTTATCATTTTTTACGGATGTTTCAATGTTGATCGAGGAATTGTCATTACTGAATTTGATTGCATTGTCCAATAAATTGTACAGTACCTGCTGGATCTGTTCCATATCTGCCTCTACGAACAGCTCTCTTCCGGAAAGCAGCAGTTCCAGGTCAATATTCTTTTTGGAACAGATTACCTCAAACGTATTGGCAGTATTTTTGATCACATCATTAATATCAAATTTGCGGATATTCATCATCCGTTTCCGTTCATCCAGATCATTCAGCACCAGAAGGCTCCGCGTCAGTTTTTCCAGACGGTCAGCTTCATGGGAAATGATATTTAAATATTTGTCCTGCAATTCCGGGGGGATGGTGCCATCCAGAATTGCCTCCACATATCCTTTGATGGAAGTCAGAGGAGAGCGGAAATCGTGGGAAACATTGGCAATAAAGGTGCGCTGGTATTCTCCGTTCTGGTTGATCCTGTCTGCCATGTAGTTCAGAGTTTTGGCAAGATAGCCCATTTCGTCCTCGGATTTCACTGGAATGCGATAACTCAGATCTCCGTTGGCATATTCGGAAGCCCCCTTGATGATCTGCTGCATTGGAGTATGGATCCATTTCTGATAGCAGAGAAGGAGCAGTCCGCACAAGGCATACACGGCAAAAAAAACCATCTGAAGAATTCCAAGAAGACCGCTTCGTTTCTGATAAAGCTGCTGCATGTCATAATGGTAGGTAACATAGCCTTCTGTTACACCGGAATTTTCCACCGATATCATCACATTAAGATGGGGACTGGAAAAATAGCCATAAAAATTACTGATCTGATATTGGGTATTAAGCCAGAAGTCCAGATCAGAATAGGGGATGGAAATTGTGTTTGCAGCAGAGAATTTTTCAGAGGATGTTCCATTCTCTGGGATTTTATCTGTTTCTGAAGTCTGAACTTCAGAATCGGCAGTGGATTTCGCAGAACTGACGTTATATTCCAGATTTGAGGACTGCACGATCACATGGAAATTTTTATCCAGGATTAGTATCCCGGCTTCCTCTCCGGAAGCCAGAATATCCATAATCTTTTCCAGTCCTTTGCTATCATTGTCTGCAATCTGCTGTACAGTGACAGCATCAGAAGCAAATCGTACAGCACTGTCATACAGCCTTGCGCCAACTTCTTCTTCCAGATAGGTTTCCACGAAATGAGAGCCACCTGCTGTAGCGAAAAGGAAGCCTACAATTCCAATGAAAATATAACTGCAGATCAGTTTGCTGTGAACCGTTTTTCTCATTCGCTTTTTACCTCAAACTTGTATCCGATTCCCCAGACTGTAGAAATAGACCAGTTCGGATGATCTTTGATTTTTTCGCGCAGACGTTTAATGTGAACGTCTACAGTTCTGGTATCGCCAATATATTCGTAGCCCCAGATGTGGTCCAGTAGCTGCTCTCTGGTGAATACCTGATTGGGTGAGGAAGCAAGGAAATAGAGAAGCTCCAGCTCCTTAGGCGGCATGTCTACCTGTTTTCCCATATAAGTAACGGAATAGTTGGTAAGGTTGACAATAAGATCCGGATAAGTGGCACATTTCTCATCGCTTACAACTGCAGCCTGTTTGGGCTGGAAACGGCGTAGAACTGCACGGACACGGGCAACCAGTTCTTTTGAATCAAAAGGCTTGATAATGTAGTCGTCGGCGCCAAGCTCCAGGCCAAGTACCTTGTCAAAGGTTTCTCCTTTTGCGGAAAGCATAATGATCGGCACGTCTGAGGTGTGGCGGATCTCACGGCAGACCTGATAGCCGTCAATACCTGGAAGCATCAGATCCAGAAGAATCAAGTTCGGGCGAAAAGTCTGAAATTCTTTTAAAGCCAGCTCGCCATCGTTTACAATTTTTGTTTCGAAACATTCTTTGGTAAGATACAGAGAAATCAGCTCTGCAATATTGTTGTCATCATCGACAATGAGGATTTTCTGCTTAGCAACCATAGTTTCTCCTTATAAAATATAGTTATTTCTTAAATTCTACAATGGTAACACCAGCATCTCCTTCGCCAAATTCAGCCAGGTGGAAATCTGCCACATGCTTCTGACGGCGGAGATAATTGTGTACTCCTTTTCGAAGGGCACCGGTACCTTTACCATGTACGATACGCACGCTCTTTAAGTGTGCCAGATAAGCGTCATCCAGATATTTATCCAGTTCTGCCACAGCCTCATCTACAGTTTTTCCAAGAAGATTGATCTCTGTGGAAACACTGGTAGACTTGGACATGCGGATTTTGCCTGCTCCTGTTCTGGAAAGTCCAGGAGTGTTGATAACTGGTTCGTCAACAAGCTCCAGGTCAGAAATATGAACTTTGGAACGGATGATACCCATCTGTACAAAAAGAAAGCCTTTGGAATCGGGATGACTGCTGACAGTTCCTTTCAGATTCATGCTCAGTACCTGAACGGTGTCTCCAAGGGAAAGATCCTTAGGCTTCAGCTCTTTTTTCGGTTTCTTTACGGTGGTGTTTATGGACATGCCCTTTTCGGCTTTGTTCATGCGGTTTCTAAGATTCTGGCGTTCTTTTTCAATGGCAGCAGTGTCCACGTGATCTTTCTGGAATTTGTGGAACATTTTCATGGTCTGATCTGCGTATTCCTTAGCATCTGCAAGAATCTTACGGGCTTCTTCGTTGGCTTCGCGCAAGATCCGCTCTTTACGTTCGTCCAGCTTCTCCTGCTTGGACTCTAACTCCTGTTTCAGGGAAGCAATCTGGGTTTTATAACGCTCTGCTTCCTGACGCTCGTTTTCGATGATCACGCGGCTGTTTTCCAGGGAGGTAAGTACATCCTCGAAGGACTCGTCCTTCTGGCTGATCTGATCTTTGGCGCGCTCAATGATAAAGTCCGGAAGTCCAAGTTTGGAAGAAATCGCAAAGGCATTACTCTTTCCAGGAACACCGATGAGCAGGCGGTAAGTAGGACGCAGGGTTTCCACATTAAACTCACAGCAGGCATTTTCAACGCTGTCAGTGGACAGGGCGTAAACTTTCAGTTCACTGTAATGGGTGGTTGCCATAGTGCGGATGCCTTGTTCATGCAGGAAGGACAAAATGGAGATGGCAAGTGCCGCTCCTTCTGTCGGGTCGGTACCAGCGCCAAGCTCATCAAAAAGCACCAGAGAGTCCTGATCTGCTTTTTTCAGGAAAGACACTACGTTGGTCATATGTGAGGAAAAGGTACTGAGAGACTGCTCGATGCTCTGCTCGTCCCCGATATCTGCGTAAACCTCACGGAAAACAGAAAGCTCGGAGCGGTCCAGGGCTGGAATGTGAAGTCCCGCCTGTCCCATCAGGGTCAGAAGCCCAACTGTTTTAAGGGAAACGGTTTTACCACCAGTATTTGGTCCGGTTACAACAAGGAGGTCGAAGTCTTCTCCAAGACGGATGTCAATGGGAACGGCTTTTTTTCTGGGAATGAGCGGGTGGCGTGCCTGTTTCAGGTGAATGCGTTTCTCTGTATTGAAAATGGGTTCTGTGGCATTCATATCCAGTGCAAGTCCTGCTCTGGCAAAAATGAAATCCAGCTGGATCATAATGTCAAGGTCTGCGCGAATGGCGTCCACATTCTGGGCGGTCTGTTCACTTAAGGTAGCGAGAACTGCCTCAATCTCTTTCTGTTCTTGAAGCTCCAGCTCGCGGATGTCGTTGTTTAGTTTGACAATCGCCAGAGGCTCAATGAATAAAGTGGAGCCGGTGGAAGACTGGTCGTGGATCATACCTGGAACATGACCTTTGTATTCGGCTTTTACCGGGATACAGTAGCGGCCGTTTCGCATGGTGATAACGGAGTCCTGAAGGTAATTGCGGGCGCTGCCGTTTACCAGAGAGGCCAGCTGGGTGTGGATGCGGTCATTGGCAACTTTCATGCTGCGGCGTACATGCATCAGACCGGCACTGGCATCGTCACTGATTTCGTCCTGGGAAATGATGCAGCGGCGGATTTCGGCTGAGAGGGGAGTCAATGGCTCCAAACTCTCAAACATGCCGTCCAGAGAGTCTTCTCTTGCATCTCCGCGCTCATTTCGGGAGTAGGCTTTGACACGGTTGGTATTTTCCAGAAGTCCGGCAATGGCAAGGAGTTCGGAAATTCCAAGGGAACTTCCGATTTCCAGACGTTTCAGTGAGCCGCGCACGTCTTTTACGCTTCCAAAGGAGATGTTTCCTTTCTGGAAAAGGCGTGTGAGGGCGTCTCTGGTCTGGGTCTGCATATGACGGATTTCGTAAACATCTTCAGAGGGCAGGAGGTGCCTGCACAGGTCTTTCCCCATCTGGGAAGAAGCCTTCTCTGTCAGTTGGTCGATAATCTTGTAGTATTCAAGTGATTTTAAAGCTTTTGGATTCATAATATCTCCTATAAATCAATTGCTATTTAGTTGATTAAAAG
>NZ_JAQDKY010000065.1:0-11044 GCF_027662325.1 Blautia faecis
TCAATGGATAACTACAAATTATCTGTCCATTATTATATCAAAAACCAATCGCAATTTCTACTCATTTACTATAAATTACATTCTTTCCTAAAACAGAAACGAGAGTGGGTATTGTTTTTGAATAAAAAAATCGCATTACCTACAACGAACTTTGCAGAAAATACAGCAAGGCGAATTGTTTAATTATATGACGGAGCGAGGGCTCAAAGGTTTTCAGAGTGGCAAATACGGAAGTACCGCATTGCATTTGACTTCCCTACAATATCAAATTAAGCAAGACTGCCCAGACCTTTTTATTGGTGTTGATCTTGCTATAATTCATAAATGAAGTATAGCATGAAAAAGTGGTTTTTTGTATTGGATTTCCATCATATAAAAAACTGCTAAATTGTATCTAAAAGATCACAATTTAACAGTTTTCCATTATATGGTACAATTTACAAAAATACCAATTTATTATGATTAATACGTTGGAAGAAGGCCTCCATTGCCTGTCATGCAGACAATGGAACAAGCCTTAGGGGAATAAAATACTTTTATTTACAAGAATAAAGTATATACTTTTCTTTTAAATAAGTACATGGATAAAATTACATAAAACATGCACAAAATACAATAGTTAGTCAAATGAATACCATAGATTGATACAATTAATTTTCCAAAAATACCTTATTCAAATATTTTTTTTGCCTTCTCCAGATTCATTTTTCCATTCACTTTCAAATAAATTTTTGTAATTTTAAGCGGCTCACCTATCTCACTGCAAAGCTCCTGCGCCTGTGATAAAGGAATATAGATATCTTCATTTTCCGTTACGGCAGTTACTTTACATGGAAGATAAACAGTTTGCTGTTCATTTTCTTCGTGTCCAGTTAAGGATACCGGATAATCTGCCGCGCCAGAAAGCTCTTTTGTATTTCCAGCAAGTGCATAAGAAATGGTTAGATTTTCTCCCATTTGCAGGAATTTTTCCTGTTGTTTTTTTGAAATGGAATGATTATTTGAGTCTTTCATGTTTTGCAATGCTTTACTTCCAAGCAACAACACCGGTGTATTTCCTAAATCATTCTGCTCTGGATTTTCTCCAAACGCATTCAGATCTATTCCTAAAAAGGTGGCTGTTTCCGTATAATCTTCAATCTTGATGGTTACTGGAATTTCCACAACGGGCCATATCTCTTTTATCCCTTCTATTTTTTTTGCCTTTTTCAAAAAATCATCATCATAAGTAAGGTCTCCAAGGGAAACCAGTGCCAAGTATTGTTTTTTCCCATCCTGTATTCCTGCAAAAAGCTTTATAGAGAAAAATAATGCCAATATCAGAAGAAAACCTACAAAACAGGTAAAACTATCTATTCTATTCTTTTTCAATGGGCATCCACCTTTCTGGTTTCTTCCAGAAGTATGTTTTTCTTATGAAGCTTACCCAAAAGAAGTAGAATCACAGAAACAAGCAGTACTGCAATAACTGCAATAACGGAATACCACCAGCTGTTTGTTTCTTCCTGGTCATCCTCTATTTTTAAAGACTGGATTTTAGCTTCTTTAATCTCAGACTCAAACTCTGTACTTTCCTCATAGGAATTGCCGGCTGCATCCTCATAAGTAAGAATCAGTTTTCCGGTAATCCTGCCAGGAAAAGAACCGTCATCTTCTTCTGATTTTCCTTTTACATACACACGGAGACTTCCCTGTACTGCGGTTCCAGCTTCTAATGTTCCTAAAAAAGCGGACTCTTTTGGGTTCAATCCGTCTGCTTCCAGCCGGACACTTGCATTATATATCTTATCCCTTCCAAGATTCATTGCTTTCACCGGAATTTCTACCGTATCCATGGTATATAAAACAGAAGGAATATCAGAAGCTTCCAGTTTTGCACGCGCCGGCTGAGTGATCTGAAAGGACAGCGTTTCTGTACCTGTCGCTCCCGTCGCTTTTGAATCTTCGTAATCCAGAGAAAAAGAAACTGTTGCCTGACCTGGAGTACAGTCCTCTGCTATAGTGACCTTTTGTTTCAGGGTAATTGCTTCTCCTGGAGTCAGTCTCTGAACATAAAAAGAGTTTCTTTCAAATTCAATTCCCTTTGTATCCGCAGAAATAGAAATCTTTAGACCAAATACATTCTGGCTACGGCTTTTATTCCGGAATGTCAGTGACATTTCTGTGACAGAGCCTGCTTTTAGATTTTGTCCGGAAAGATTGTTATCCTCTAAAAGAACCTGCGGTTTATGTAGTATTTTCTCACCAGACGAGCTGGCAGAAGAACCGCCTCCACTATACTCTCCAGCAGAATAATCCCCACTATCTATAACAGGATCTGTAATCTGTGTTCCATTATCTGTATCAGTATTTCCATTTTCTATTATGACATGGATTGTCTTCTTTTCGTCCTCAGCAGAAGCGTCTCCTGATATAAATCCATCCAGGTCAGAATTTTGATTTTCCGAATCCGTTTTTTCAGGAGTCTGTTCCTCAGTTTCCGGAATCTTCTCATCTGTAGGATTGTTTTTTTCCTCTTCAAAAGGCAATGTACTGTCTGCATCACTATAAGAAGCTGACTGATCTGCTTCCAGAACAGACTCTCCCACAAAAGCAGCTTCCATATTCCCTGCATCTTCTGCAAAAACAGATGTCGGCAGAAGCATCATGAAACTTAATATTGCGAATGTGGTTTTCACAAATTTTTTTCCCATTTTCAGGCTGTCCTTTCTCTTAAAACTCCGCCATCCATCTCATATACGTGATCACATAAAATCCGGATATCCTCATCATTATGGCTTGCCAATAAAATGGTTTTTCCAGCTGCCTTTAAATCAAGCAAAAGTTCCCTGATCTCTGCCACGCCGTGTTTATCCAGACCGTTAAATGGTTCATCCAGAATCAGGAAGCGAGGATCTTCCATAATGGCCTGTGCAATCCCAAGGCGTTGCCGCATTCCAAGAGAGTACTTTCCAACCGGCTTTTTCATATCCGGATCCAGTCCTACTTTTTTTAGGATCAGGCGGATATCTGCCTTTGAAATCATTCTTTTCATATCTGCCAGTATTTCCAGGTTCTTTACACCGGTATACTGGGTAAGAAATCCAGGCGTCTCAATGATGACACCAAGGCTTTCTGGAAAATCTACATCATGACCAATTTCTTTTCCGAAAACACGGATGGTGCCTGTGGTAACAGGAAGGAATCCGCAGATACATTTCATAAGTACTGTTTTGCCAGAGCCATTATTTCCTACAACGCCGTAAACCTGTCCCACCTTTAAGGTAAGATTTACTTCTTTTAATACCAGATCTTCCCCGAACCTTTTGGTTACGTGTTCTATTTTCACACAGGTATTTTGAAATTCAGATTTCTTCCACTTTTCCATTTAAAACACCTCCAAAAATTCCCATTAAAACCAATAAAAATGATAGCAGGAATAACCACAATCCCGCTTTATCCGTTCCCCAGTTTCCATCTGCCAGAATCCATTCCACTGGGTAAAACCAGATCTGATCTTTGAAATAACGTTCATGAAGTATAATTCCAAAATAATAGCTGACAAAAGGAATTCCATATGCCATATAAGCTGAATTCCATAAGGTACCACAGATTCCACCAAAAGTGCTTAGAATACTTCCGGTCAGTCCCATCCTAAGAGCTTTCATAAGCAGCTCCAGAAACTGTTCCTTTGGAAAGCTACCTTTTATTTCCATAGGATAAAATATAACAAAATTAACAAGAAGTATGGTGCTTATAGCAAATATCCAGACTAAAAATCCAGATGTCATAACAGAAAAGACTTTTCCTTCCACATATAGCCTGCGGTTTGTCCTGGGAAATGCAGCTTTTAAAAATCCACTTTTATACTCCTGTAAAAAAGAATCACTCCACGGCAGTACCGCAGCTACAGGGATGGCAAAAGATACCATCTGACTTTTCAATGAACCATCCAGCAGGCTGATAAAAGTTCCACATGTTAATGCTTTTTTCAAACTTGGATAAGTCTGACCTGCTGCGATAGAAAAGCAGGCAATCAGCCATGCCGCCAGGAAACTCCTGCCAAGAAGCATACGTTTTGTTTCTACCCGCATAGATATTTCCCCTTCTGATTATGTTTTTTCTCCCAGAAATTCAAAGGGATATTTTTTCATCCTGCGAAGTGCCAGAACCATAAGAACAAATAAAATACCTGCGAAGAACATACAGGACTGCCAGATGGTCGGAAGTAATGGATCATAGCCAAAGTTATGTTTTCCATATACAGCCTGGTTCAAAGGACTGATCCAGCAGATCAGTACATTCACCTGATACATTTCATATTTTTCCTTATGCAAAATTGCGGCTACCACACTGGGTTCCAGTAAAAATCCAAATACACTATAAAGTAGTCCAAACACCATGCCTTTTGTTTTTCCTTTATAAAGATTTCCAACAAGGATTACAAAACCAAGTGTCAGGGAATAGCAGAATAACAGGAGAAAAACCTGCAGCATACAGCCATACGGAGAGATACTCTCCATGACTCTTACTGTAGAGGGGACCTGCAAGTTTTTCCCCAGTTCAGAATATCCGAGCATGGCAGCAGTCTCGCTCCACAGGTTGCCCGGATAACTGTCCTTCATACACAGTACAGATGTAAATAGCAGCATCAATACTGTATAAAGAGCAGTCACAAGAATAATATAAATAAACTGTCCCAAAAGCCATTTTTTCTTTGTTGTTCGAATTAACTGATATGGAGTAACTGGTGTCATCTTTGGCAGGTCTGAGAACAGCAGAAGCAACAGAAGAGAACTGAGCAGTACTGCTGTTCCATCCCCAAAGGTCCAAAGAAATGGCTCTACAGCCTGTACCGGTGTATCATAGTTTTCCATAACAACCATGATTCTTCCAGTGAGAAGAAAGCTAAGTACAAATTCCAGAAGGAAGGTAAAAATGACTTTTGGATTTCGAAAATAGCCAAAGAAATTGTAATGTACAATTCCAAGTACCTGCTTCATATCAGTAGCCCAGATCCCTGTCTATAATACTGCCATCCACGGCGTTAATGGTAAGGAAGCTCCAGTTTGGATAGTCTGTGATGTCCGAGTAACTATTCCCATCATAGTCACCTTCCACTTTTCTGCTTCCAAAGAAATCCCAAACGGGAACCAGAAGACCTGTATGCGGATCTGTGGATGGTTCATAAATTCTTGCATAGCCCAGAACAATCCGGTCAACATCATAAACTCTTGATTTTTCATATTCCATATTATCTGCATTGGTCACTACCATCATTTTTTCATATGTTTTCATAATCTCAGAAAATGGAAGAAGGTTTAAATTTTCTGTTTTTGTCTCTCCTATGGTATAAGGGTTTGAATAATACATGCTTTCAATTCCATCTTTATCGACAAAGAAATAAAGACTTTCATAAGACCAGGTTTCCATAGTGCTGTCCATATCTTCCAAAGCACCGCCATCTGCCATTGTCCGAGTAATCGGAACACCGTTTATAGTACGTGTGTAATAAATCGCATATCCGCTTCCAAGATTACTTAAACTATTATCCTTTTCAAGATTATTGCACAATGCATAACTCCAGTCTGAAAACTGCAGATCTGTAATCCCCATTTTATCTACTTTTTCCTGTACCATTTTTTTTGCTTCATCTAATGAAATCCCAATGGACTCCTCAGTAGGTTTTTCCCCTTCACTGGAAGAAGTATAATCAGACCAGGTCGTGTCCACAGGCAGCTTTTCCCCGCCAGATTTTGCCAATTTTCTGATTTTGACAGATAAGGTATCGGATCCGTAGGAAGATGTCATGTAAAAATATTCTGATCCATCCGGCATCTGTGCAACACCGGAGAATTCATTTTCCGCAGTACCATTTTCTGTCTCCTGGGAGCCTGCAACAGGTCTTCCTTCTGCCAGGGTCTTCGTCTCCGGGGCTGATTGATACTGCTCTTCCCAGTATTCAATATCATCATAAATATTATAGTAAAGGTTACCATCTTCATCCGTACCCCAATTATAGGGATCCAGATTTCCGTTTGCTACATCTTCTTTTAGTTCATCCAACGTTTTTTTGATTTCATCCTTTGTCTGGGTATAATAGCTATCCGATGTATACAGCTTTGCCTCTGAGAAAAAGGCATCTGTAATACGGTCAAGAAGATCCTGTGTAACTTCTGCAGGCGTGACAGAAATTGCGGATATCTTTTCTACATCCGGTATTTCTACAGTGGCATCCGTGTTCACTACAAGTTTTGCACTGTCATCTGTAGTCTGACTTTTATAGGTTTCCGGAGCATTGAGCAGGTCTCGAATAGTTGTTCTTACCGCTGTGTTCTTATCCTTTGTATTTTCAGAAGAGTCCTCGTTCACCATATCTACGCCTTCAGTTTCTGTATAAGCATTTTCTACCTTGCTCCCTTTTGGTTTTACAAGGGAAGATTCCGGGGTCTGGGCACATCCTGTGAGCATTCCTATACAAAGTGTTAATCCTACAATTTTATTTATGTTTTTTCTCATGTTGAATAAATTCTCCTTCCTGTTTATGTCCACAAGTATAGCATCTTTCATTACACCAAATCTTCCGCAAGTTGTAACTGTTCTGTAAATTCAAATTATTTACCATAAAACAGATATGATCGTTCCTTTTCCCAGATGACTTGTAATTTCCAGCTGGAATCCATGTATATCTGCAATTTTCTGGCATAGCGCAAGACCAAGCCCAACACTTCCCTTTACTCTGGAACGAGATTTATCGACCATATAAAAAGCTTCTGTTACTCTTTTCAGATCCTCCTTTGGAATTCCCTTCCCATAATCCTGAACAGATAAATGATTTTGGGTTGCCTCCAGTACGATTTTTGAATTCTCATCGGAAGCCTTGACTGCATTATCAATAAAATTTGTCACTGCACTCATCATAAGGTCCGGATCAAAAGTTTTTCTAAGCTCCTCTGGATTACAATGTATTTCAAGACAAATTTTTTTCTCCTGAAGCCTGTAAGTAACAAGTTTTTTTACATCTTCCAGAAATTGATTCATCTGAACTTCCACTGGAACAAATTCTGCTTCACCTGTTTCATATAATCCGGTAAGTTCCAGCATTTTCACTGAAAGCCTGGAAAGCCTTCGGCATTCATTTCTAATATAATCAAGCGCTATCTCCTGCCTCTTGGGAGATAGGCGTACCGTTAGAAGTGTATCTGCATATCCTATGATTGCAGTCATCGGTGTCTTTAATTCATGGGCCAAACTTCCAAGCAGCTGTCTCTGTGCCTGGTTTACGGAAGAAAGCTTTTCAATCTGCTCCCTCACTTTACCTGTCATAAGATTAAAGCTTTTCCCAACCTGTGCCAGTTCCGTTTTTCCTTCTGATGGCACTTTTATCTCATAATTTCCATTTGCCACAGAAACAGCCGCTTCTTTTAGCCTTGTGAGCGGTTCCATAATTTTCCGCAAAGTCAAAAACAGGAAAAAGCCAACAAACAGAACCAGAAACAGGGTAAACCCTCCTGCCTGATAAAACAGTGTCTGACTCTGTTTTTGTACACTGGTAATATCTTTGTAGGTGACAATCTGATAGTTCATGTCTGTAGAACTGTAACTGGAAAAATAAAAGAGCAAAAATACGTTGCCATTTGTTTTGCTGATCAGTGGTTTATCACAATAGATGTCATTTTCGAATCCATCATGTTTGTTTTTTGTTAGGTTTCTGATATTTTGCAGATCAAACTCATATTTTGTCCCATTATATTGTTCTTTTCCATCCTGATATAAAACGGCGCTGTCGTGGAATACCTGACGAAAAGCATAAATAATCATTTTTTCCCGGATTTTATCATCAGTGTCCTGTGTTTTACTTTTAATCCGCATTAGCATGTTTTCAAACTTAGAAATATTTGTTTGAAACCTGCTATTTTCATAACTGTTGATATTCTGTATGCTCTGATTTTTCCACCTGTAAGTTGTATAGAAAAAAATTCCAGATGACAGCAGAAGCACCACGCAGATTACCTGTAAAAAAATTTTTGTAAATAGCTTCATAAATCCACCTCAAGTCGATAACCAATTCTAGGAATGGTTTTGATTTTATCCTGCCAGCTTAGTTTTTTTCTGATGCGTCCAACGTGTGCATCCACAGTTCTTGTTTCTCCGCAGAATTCCTCCTTCCACAGTTCCTGCAAGATCTGGCTTCTGGTAAGTGCTTTATTTGGGTTTTTTACGAACACCATAAGGCAGTTATATTCCATAGGTTTTAAATATATTTCTTCTCCATTTTTCGTAACTATGTGACTTACGGTATTAATTATGACATCGTCTATCTGAATCTGTTTCGGTGCCGTTCCATAACGATCTAACACTTTTTCCAAACGCACCATTACCTCCAGCATTTCAAAAGGCTTTACTATATAGTCCTCGGCTCCGTCTTTTAACCCTTTTACTTTACTTGTAACATCAGCCTTTGCCGTAAGAAATATAACCGGAATACCAAACTTTTTTAATTCCGGTAAAAGGGTATAACCATCCTTTCCCGGAAGCATAATATCCACAAGTGCGCACTGAAATTCATGGTCCTGTACGACGCCTTCACTTGCATCATTTCCATCCAGATAACCTACTGTTTCATAACCAGCAGCTTCCAGATTCATACAAAGCAGATCATTGATTGCCATTTCATCTTCTATCACCAGTATTCTTGCTTTCATAATAATGTTCCTTTCATTTTACACAAACCCGATTATTTCTTTATTGTGCGTGATTTTTACTATTACAATTATACACTAATTTCAGTACTGCGAACGTAACCGATTTGTAAAGAAAAAGGAATCAAGAACGATCCATCTGGAAGTCGTTTTGATTCCTCAAATCCCACTACATTTTTGATTTCATTTTGTTAATTGTGTTTATATGAGTCACACCCTCCCTCTCTTAGAACTGTCTATTTCCCGACAGCCCCTTCCTATAAAATCATATGTTACACAAGTGTCTGTCCCATTGCCGCTGCAATTTCCTTTAACTTGTCGATAGCATAGCCTGTATATTTTGAAATCTTATCGGCAGGCTCCTTCTCCTCGATCATCATCTGGGCCAGGGACATTTTTTCTTTTTCAACTCCCTGTTTCATTCCTTGTTCAATTCCCTGGTCTACAAGAGCTCTACTTAGATTACACATGTCTCTCACCTCACTCTCGAATTCTTCTGTCATGGCAATATCAAAATCTTCATGTAACCGCTTCTTTTTTTCTTCTGGCGTGGCAGACGTTGAAAACAGGACATTTAGCAGATCAAGAATCTCCAGCTCGCTTTCTTTATCTGCATCTCCCAAATTTACAATCACCACTTCCATCAGATCATAGCTTTGAGGATCTGTATAGGACTTTCCAAGTATCGTATTCTCAATTGTGTGATATTTGAAAATACCATTTTTGCGTTTTTTAGCTGGGTCTGGACAGATCCAGATGGAATAAGCTTTCTGAATCTTTTCGTAATGTTTATCTGTAAATACGGTTCCATACTGTTCTGATATCATTCTTGCACAATAATAAAAACCTCTGGTTACAAGTGGATATCCAGGAGTATCATTCAACTGGATTTCCAGATTGATAATAAGTTGTATAGGTTCAGGGTTTCCAGGAAGATAGGCTTTAAAACGGATGTCATAATATACAGTTTGATCCTTGACTGCATTCGCCTCTGAATTCAAACCTTCGATTCTTTCGTCTCCGTTTAGTTTCTCATCACGGTCCAGCTGATCCTGGTGGACAGCATGTTTAGAAATTTCTACGTCATCTTTCAGACAGTTATCACAAATAAACTTTACGCTGTATTGAGAAAATTCTTTTGTACAGGATTTTAAGATCCATGCTATGATTGCCTTGTAAGTCAATATTTTTTTCGCACATTCATCATATTTCGCACGGTCTGATATAAGGTCAATGGTCTGCGCCAGATTCGTCTGACGTACTATAATACCCACCTCCTGTATAATTGGTTAACTGATAACATTTTATGATTTTATATTACCATAAAGAAAAAATGGGGGCAATATATTTTTATATAAGTTTATGTCACATACAGTCAAATAAACCCTGTAATACAATATGTCATTCCATAACACTATAAGGAAAATACCAGCAATAGCCGTCTGGAAAGCGAACTGCAGCTATAAGAAGTATTTTTAGATAATTGACAGTTCGTACAAAAATCTGGTTTTTACAAAAATATCAAATTTTGTCACATAAAAGAGGCATGATACGAAGTCTGAAACGGAAAAGTGATTGCAAAAGGTGGTCAAAAATGGCCTTTTGTCAAAGGCTTATTTTGTGTTATTAAATCCCTTTTAAGCTTAAATAACACAAAATAATACAAAATGATACAGATAAAAAGGTAGGAAATAACGGCAAATAGTACTAAGTGATTTAAAAAGGGAGCAGGTAAAAAAATCGTGTTCTGGACATCCGGGAAGGAAAATACAACACGAATGGCCACATCTTTTTTATCCTTTTCAACAGAGTTGACTTCACCGCCAATGTACCGTGCGGCTTTATCAACTTTAAGTAATATTTCATCACTAAGTGCTAATTTTCTCGTATTTTTCCTTTCATAAACTGTATATATTAAACAAAATATACGTGAGCTTTGCGAAACATGGATTGCCGTGGTACTATTTCATGAAATTAAAATTTGGCCATAAACATTATAAAAAACAGTCACGTCTTTTAACATAATTTGAGTTCAAAAAACGGGTTTGGTCACTATTGTAATCATAGTAATAGAATCGTTTTAGTATTATTCCTGAAATAGCCGTTAGCAATAACTTTTATTATAACCAGAATCCAGGGGAAGTGCAAGCATAGAATTTGGCGAAGACATGGTTTTTTCGATTGTGTAGATTGAGGATGCCGAGTTTTTGCAGCAATAAAAGCTTCTTTTGAACAAATTTGTGGAAGCCGCAATAGGTATAAAAAATGGCAGACAATCTCGTTATTAAGTCGGCTGCCCATTGATTATATAGTATATTGTTTTTGGCGTTTTGATAGTTCGACAAACTGTTAAGGAAACAATC
>NZ_JAQDKY010000066.1:0-4979 GCF_027662325.1 Blautia faecis
CAAAAAAGTTTATATTTTTTTGTGCAGATTGTTTTCCAGCATATGTTGATGCAAATACTTTTCCCTGGTAGCTAAACCACCTCTGATATGTCTCTCTGATTTATTCACCTCCAACACAGCCCTGGCCTGCCTTGCAAGTGCTGGATTTAAGCTTGCAAGTCTGGTCGTCACGTCCTTATGTACTGTGGACTTTGATATCCCAAACCTTTTTGCAGTCTGCCTTACAGTTGCCCTAGTTTCGATAATATAATTTCCAATCTCTACTGCCCGCTCTTCAATATACTCTTTCAAAAAAACGCCTCCGCCGACGCTGTTTTTACAGTGTATGCAGAGGCGCTATATTTATATGTAAGAAAACGTTCCATAATATTTTGCAGTTAAATAATTTCCATATTCTTCGTACATATTATAAAGTACATTATATTTTCTCAAAAAAATGATACTCATACAAATTAGTCAGCTTCTTTCCTGTAAGCGCTGCGTAAGCCCTCAGTAAAGAAGAGCCGCATCCTGCTGCGCCTACATAAAGTCCCGGGTAGCTTACAACTCTGGTGGGGATGGTTCTCCACCAGCTGTCGTACCAGGTTCGGCTGCCTCACTGGCAAAATCCAGATATTTCCGGATTCCAGTGCGACGATATACAATATCCAGAAAAACAATAAATCCGCCATCTGCAGTGATGTCTTCCTGCTCGCTCCAGAACAGCCCGCGTTCATCTCGAGAAGCTGCCTCCATAAGAACATCCGCTGTGCGCAGTACGAAATCGCGATATTCCTGCTTCCTTGTCACCTGATAAAGATCCTCCAGGAAATAGGCTTCTCCTACCGGTCCATTATAAGATCCTGCCGCCCATCCCGGCACAGGAATGATTCCTTTCACCTCCGAATGTAAGGTATGCTCATACCATTCCGGACCAACCTGAGTAGCAATAATATGCGCAGCCGCTTCTTCTGCTTCTTTCAGCCATCTCTCATCACTAGTGGCTTCATAAAGACGGATCAGGAAAATTCCGATTCCAGCAGAACCATCATACATACTTTTTGACGTAAACATAGGAACATCTTCACGATATCCGTCCTGTCCTTCCGGAAGCGCTTTCCAGATCCTTCCATGTTCTGTCTTCACCGCCAGCGTGTCAATCCAATTCGCTGTCTCTATCTCCGCCTGAAGGTAATCTTCTGCAGTATTTTTATGAAAAATTCTTGGATCTATCCTCTTATTCATCTGATGGCCCGCCACTTCTGCACTCTGGCATAAAACTTTCAGCTCTTCACTGCCATTTTTCCCGCTTTTGAAAGTGGTTTTTCCTTTCGTTGATGTTGGTGTAAAATATGCTTTAGTTTTCATAGTATGCCAATAGGTTTTGTCAATATAATTTACCATCACGCCTCAACAAAGGCTTTCTTCTGTTCTTCCGGCATTTTGTATATCGAATCCCTATTTTTAACCTTTCGCCCTTAAGCAAAATTATCAATATATTTTCCGTTTTCAAAAATTTTAACAATCCCTACAGAGTACCATGAATCATCATATTTTTATATGGAATAAGCTCCTAAAATCTGCTATTATAGAAAACGTTGAATGTACAAATTTATTTTAAACGACAGAGGTGTTAGACATGAGTTGGTATAACGAGGCAGTTTTTTATCACATTTATCCACTGGGTTTGACGGGGGCGCCGAAGCAGAATGAGTATGGGGAGCCTGTGCATAGGCTGAATACGCTTCTTCCGTGGATCGATCATATTAAAGAAATCGGGTGCACCGCTTTATATATAGGTCCTTTATTTGAAAGTGTGGGACATGGTTATGAGACTACTGATTACAGGAAGCTTGACTCCCGTCTGGGTGACAACGAGGATCTGAAGAATTTCGTTGCAACCTGCCATGAAAAAGGGATCAAGGTTATCTTCGATGGCGTATTCAACCACACCGGACGTGACTTTTTCGCATTTAAAGATATTCAGGAGAAGCGACAGAATTCACCTTATGTAAACTGGTACTGTAATGTGAACTTCTCTGGAAATACCGAATACAACGATGGTTTTTCCTATGAAAACTGGGGCGGATATAACCTTCTGGTAAAATTAAACCAGCGCAATCCTGATGTGCAGAACTACATCTGCGATGTGATCCGTTTCTGGGTTTCTGAATTTGATGTGGATGGTATCCGTCTTGACGCTGCGGACGTTCTGGACTTTGATTTTATGAAACAGTTGCGCCGCACCGCTGAGGAAGTGAAACCGGATTTTTGGCTGATGGGCGAAGTCATCCACGGCGATTACAGCCGCTGGGTAAATGGCAGCACCCTTCACAGTGTTACAAATTATGCACTTCACAAGGCTCTTTACAGCGGACACAATGACCATAACTATTTTGAGATCGCGCACACTGTAAAATATCTGCAGAACATGGGCGACCTTGATCTTTATAATTTCGTGGACAACCATGATGTAGAACGAATTTACACCAAACTTTCCAATAAGGCGCATTTTGCTCCAGTTCATGTGCTTCTCTACACCCTTCCGGGAGTTCCAAGTATTTATTATGGTTCTGAATTTGGAATTGAGGGACGTAAGGAAAGAACCTCAGATGACAGCTTAAGACCAGCCTTAAATCTTGCTGATTATGCTGACGCAGTGGAGAAAAATCCTTGCACAGCTCTTATTGCTGCTCTTGGAAAAGTCCGCCAGAATACACCGGCTCTTAATTATGGAAGCTATGCAAAGCTTATGCTCACCAACCGCCAGTATGCTTTTGCCCGTGACCTGGATGGGGTGCGTGTGATCGTCACTGTAAATAATGATGACAATGCCGCTTCTATGGATCTGGCTGCTGGAAATGCAGCTGAGTATGTAGGTACTCTGACCGGTGAAAAAGTTTCTGTAGAAAATGGACGCATTCATGTAACCGTTGCCGGAAACAGCGGCAATATCTGGGTTCCGGCTGGGGATATGCCAGAGTATAAGCCGGTAGAGATGAATGCAAAGACACCGGAAACTACTAATACAACAGTTAAGGCTGACAACGCAGACCAGACAAAAGAGGAAGCTGCTGCCACTGTCGCAGAGCAAAATACAACTCCGATCTCTCAGGCACTGAAAAATGCTGCGAATACGGACAGCATAAAGGAAACGGTTGCGACTACTGTAGGTAACTCTGATTGCACCGCAAATGCTTCTGAAAAAGCAGCTGATGGTACAACATCTAATACTACTACCGCATCCGAACCAGCCTCCGAAAAATCTCAGATAACCGTAGACTGGTCCAAGTCCCCAGAGGACATGACCGTAGAAGAGCTTCAAGCCGGAATCCTTGCGAAAATGGCAAACAATGGTCCGGTAACCGACCAGATGAAGAAAACCGTTTATGACAATATCTGGCATGATTCCCTGGTGAACTGGCTGAAGAGCTTCCGCTGATTTGCGGCAGCCACCAGGATCTTATGCCTGCATAAATACAAAACGCCAGAATGAAATTCGCTTTACCGCATGATAAAGCTTTTCATTCTGGCGTTTTTCATTTCTCAGGCTCTAAACCATAAAATCCTATTTTTAACGGTAGCCTTTCAAATATTCCTTCTGTTCAGACGTAATCCGATAGCTTTCCACTGCCTTCTGGATAGTCTTTTTATGTACCCAGTCCGACAGTCTGTGCCGCTCAATATAAGGTACTGCAGCATCCCATTGCTTGGCCAGAGCGGTGGCAAAATACCAGGCAATCATCATGTTTACATAATATTCCTGTGATTGTACGCCAGCTGCCATTTCAAGATACTCCGGGGAAAAATCCTCGTCCAGAAAAAGGCGCATAAGCATGCCGATCCCGTAGCGAATAGTGTAGGTTTCAGTGGAGGCGATCCACTTCCGGACCTCTTCTAATACTGCTTTTTTGTTCTTACGGAAACACTTTGGCTCTGGGAAATCACAGGTGGCCCAGTTGTCGATATAGGGCAGGAATCGCTGTACTTCTTCCATACATTTCGGATAGTCCTTTATCCCAGTGATCAGCATCATATGAAGGTTATTTTCCTCATAAAACTGGTGAGGAAGCTGCTGCAAAAAGTCCTCTAATTCCGGAGTACCGGCGAATACTTTTGCAAAATTCCGAAGCACAGGAGTACGGATTCCAATAATCTTTTCCTTGGCTGTTTCGGGCATTAATTTGCTGTGGAAATCCCGATATTTTATATCCTGTAATTCGAATAACTGCTTCTGCAATTCCGTTAATTCTGCCATACACACTCCCTGTTTTTCAATCTATAACAGACATTTCACTCTAATTTTCAACGAAATTTGGGTTTTCAACTGTCGTCCTTTTAGTTTACATAATGTTTTGCATAATGCTTTTGGCTTACCAAAAACACTCATAGTTGATGTCTATTTGAGCCAATTCTATTCTGCTTTCTCTGCTGCCTCCAGGCTTGCCATCAAAAGCTCATAGAAGTCATCTTCCCCCTCCAGCTTCGGGGAGTTTTCTCCGCCGCCATTGGTACTGCGGCGCATGGTAGCATAGAAGTCTTCTCCGGCAGATACCAGGTCCATTTCATACAATTCATAGCCAAGTTCCCTGCATAATCTGCAAAAAACAGTGAGAGGATCCTTTTCCAAACGGGTTGCCAAAAGCTTTTTTCGAAGTTCACCATCTTTCAGCGCATCACCTTGCAGACGGTCCAGAATTTCCAATGTTGTCATATGCGGTACCTCTTTTTTTGCAGCTGTGCTCACAGAAGGCTGCTGTGAACTCTACTCACCACTCAAAAGCATTCTTATCAGACATGCTGGCATTCCTGTTCCAGCTTCAGCTGTGTTATTTTCATATATTTTAATACCTCAGCTATCTGTGCGCAACTGTTAATTTCAGGATTCAGCTGCAATCCAGCAGGTTTTCTAGAGCGTGTTTGAAAAAGGCTTTCTGCAAGATGTACGTCACAATTTGTGGGAATGATTTTTCAAACACGCTCTAATACCAGCTAGTACA
>NZ_JAQDKY010000066.1:4989-10414 GCF_027662325.1 Blautia faecis
CATACTGCATTGTGATATTCCTCCACATAACTCTGCTTCTGATCTGTCATTACTAGCATCACTTCATCCATAGCCGGGCCGATATACTGGATCTTATCTGGAGGAGCGGCGATAATAAGCTGTAATGGAAGGCGTCTCAGGAATTCCAAAACGCCGCCGATTCTTTCATCATCCATGTTATTAAAGGCCTCATCAAAGAGCACCAGCCCAGCTGCCTCGCCACCAATATTATTGCTGTAAAGCTGCACAAAAGAGGCTGCCACTGTCACATAAAACGGGGTCTGTGTCTCACCGCCGCTCTTCTCTTCACATACCTTGGAATAGTAAGAATAGGTGCCGTCATTATGAATGATCTTAATGTCATAATCCATGTAAGTACGGTAATCCGTAAACTCGTCAAGAGCCTGTGCACTGTTATCTCCACTTACCGAAAGCTGTTCAAACAGCTCCTCGATTACATCTTTATGAGCCTCATGGAAGATTCCCGAAAACAGGGATTCGCCTTGTGTCACATTGAAATCATCCATGATCATTTCATAATAATTGCGGTATTTTTTACTTGGCATAAACTGGAATTCATAGCGTTCACTGCTAAAATCAATGCCCTTTAACGCCTTGTTCAGTTCCTTAAATTCCCCCTGGGCAAGCTTCATATTCTCCTGTAATTTCGCCAGAAACTGCTCATGAAATTCTGTTTCTGCCGCTTTATGGGCAGACTGTACTTTCTCCTCATAATCAAGAAGTTCAGAGTTTTTCAAACGTTCATATACCGCCTCAAATTCAGGAAAACCATCCAGACTGGCAGCTGCACCAAAATCATGCTCGGTCTTATACTCCACCATGGCATTTATCATATTGTCTTTGGCAATCTGACATCTCTCACTGTTATATTTTCTCTTATTAGAAGGCAGTTTATAAAAATATTCACTTTGAAACTGCTCAATTGATCTTACTCCCAGAGCCTCCTTATATTCCCGATTCCAGCTATTTAAACGTTCTCCCGCATCTGCTGCAAGAGCGGTTACCTCACTCTTTCCGGTAATCTGTTTTTCCAGAAGTGTCTGTTTTCTGGCAACCAAATCCTGGATCCGGGCACGCATTCCACCGATTTTTTCCGTGTCGGAGCTGATGGTGTAATCCAATCCCCTAAGCACTTTTTCCAGCCCATCCAGCTGCAGCTGCTTCTGGATCAGGGTGGAATTCTCTTTCAGTTTTCGTATATTTTCCTCACATTTATCAACGGATTTATTTAACATACGAAGGGTAGCGATCACATCCAGACGGTACTTAATATCCACGTCACTTTCTGTAGAAAGAAGTCCCAGAATCTCTTTTGTGTCAGACAGCTTTTTCTCCTGATTTTCCATTGTTTCACTAAGCTTCTGAAATTCTTCTTCAGCCTGTGCCAGCTGTACGGTAAAAGCATTTTTGCCGATAAACGGCACACGAAATACCTCTGGTTTGATGGCACTTGCCACACAGTTCTGATATCTCATACAGCCCTTTGTGATAGAAACAGAATACTTTTTCAGGTCTTCGTAACGCTCGCACATCTGTACTTTTCCAAGGAGCATGTTGCTGTACTGACGGGCATATTGGTTCTGGGATGTGACTACTTCTGCCAGAGTTCCCGCAGGCGCAGTGTCGTATTTTTCCAGATCTTTCGTATTGATCAGACCTACTCCGTAAACCTTTTTCTCTCTTCGAAGACGGTCATAAATACCAAGTGCAATATCGAAGTTCTCCGGTTCTACAAGCACGTAAAAACGCTGCGTATTCAGATACCCCTCCACTGCGTTTCGCCATTCCTCATCCTTAATTTCCAGCATTTCGCAGAGCACTCCAGGCTGGATTTCTCTTCCAATGCCCGCAAATTCTTCCTGTACAGACTCCACAAGAAGCTCTACGCCAGATGGATAAGTCAGCTTTTTGCGTTTCAGTTTATTGATCTTTTTGCTTAATTTCTCCCATTCTGTCTGGTTCTGGTTAAGCCGGATCTTCAGCTGCGCCTGCTCTTCCTGCAGTTCTCCATAGCGCATCTGTTTGAAATGGATCACATCATCTGTAAGGCTCTTTATTTCTGTTACATTGATATCACCATCCAGAGTTTGAAGTTTTTTCCGATATTCACGGATACAGGAAGCGAAATCTACGCCAGTTTCATTTTCTGCATTTGCAGACTGACTCGTTTCGGTAGAAACTGCTGCAGAATATCTGGAAGTGTTCCCTGCCCCCATAGTCTGCAATAAACTCTCGCAGTCCCTGGCCGCCTGAGCCACGCTCTTCTTCAATTCCGTCTCCTCATTCAGAGCTTCCTGTCTCTTATCCCGAAGCCTTTTCAGCTCTTTTTTCTCCTCTTCCAAAGCTACAAATTCCTGGTTATGGCGCAGTTCTACACGGATATTTGTGGCAATTTCCTGCTTTTCAGAGCGCTCTTTCTGAAGCATTTCCAGCTGGGCTTTCGCCTGGGAAAGACGGATTTCTTCATTCTTTTTGGCAGTTTCCAGACTGGAAAGCTGTCCTTCCACAAGCTCCAGCTCACTACGTTTCAGGAAATACTCGTACATCCTGTCCTTTTCAATACGCTCCTGTACACGCTGGTACAATTCCTGTATTTTTTTCAGTTTTTTCATGCGTTTTTTCACGTTATCAAGGGTACGTTCCATATCCTGATAAGTACGCACATTCTCCCGAAGTACATCAATATTGACTTCTTTTTCATCCAGCACGTAAGAGTAAACAAAGTCCTTAATATCGTCGATTGGCTTAAATGCAAGCGCTTTTGGAATCAGACGGAAGAACTTATCTTCAATCCTTCCAAGTCTTGCTGTGACCATTCTACGGGCTTCTACATTGGTCTTGCACCACTGGCGGATATCAATGTTGGAACCACGGAATTCTGCAATGGATTTCACCTGGTTTCCGTACAGGAAAAGATCATCTGAGATCCTGGTATTCTCCATCAGATACCGCACTGTGGTCTCCTGGCCCTCAGAAGCAGAGTCCACAACAGCACCGATAATGAAATATTTATCCTTGCTTTCCTCATAAAATTCCAGGGCAACATGAGCGCTGATCTCGCCGGTACGCTCATAAGGCTGGTTTTCTTTTCCTGTTTTACAGCGGATATATCCGGTAAGCCTTCGCTTGCCATTCTCGTGGGCCGCCTTGTTAAAATAGCCGGTGGAACAGATGATCACAAACTGGATTGCGTCCAGAAGAGTGGATTTTCCAGCGCCGTTTTCACCAGATAAAAGAGTGGAATCTCCAAACTCTATGGTACAGTTATTAAACCTGTGCCAGTTAATCAGCTTCATCCTCGTCAGTTTCTTCATCGCTTTCGTTTCTTCCCTTTCTGTATGTCTCCAGTTTCTCATATGCTGCCTTAATGTCTTCTGCACGTACCACCATCAGAATGGAGTCGTAAATCAGAACACGAGATTCTTCATCTCCCATATCCTTATCCAGAAGCTCCACGATCTGATATCTTCGGAATAGGCTCAGGGCATTTCGCATGGTGGTTTTGTCGATTAATCTGTCACGGATATTAAGACTCACAAACTTATCCTGAATGTCTCCAAGGTTCACGATTACTTCCTCTATTGCGGAAAGCTCACGCTTCTTTTCATCGTAAAGAATTCGCAGGATCAGAAGTACAATGGAATCATAAAGCTTCAGATTCATCCGGTTATACCCTCTCGGACTGGTCAGCTGAATCACTCCATATTCCTCGTTTATCTCAAGGCGATAGCCAAGAACGCCCAGATATTCTTTAAATTCTTTCCTGTATTTCAGCACAAAATAATAATCTGCTTTGGTATTCTGGTTTCCTTTGCACAAAAAGCAGGTTCCCAGAAGACGGTTGCAAACCCTGCTGAAATTATCCTTTTCTTTTTGCAGCATTCCTTCCAGATATTCCATTTTCTCTCCTCCGTATCCGAAAATCTTTGAAACGGTAGCCGTTTACTTCCCGTTCTTCCAGAGTTTCTATTACATATCCCATATTTTTGCGCTGACCGTAAAGGCGCACATAAATCAGTTTGATAAAATCCTCTTCATTATTAAGAGGAAGCTGGCTTGCTTCCAGCTCATCCTTTTCCGCCAGATAACGGTTTACGTAGTTCTGAATTTTCTCTACACTGATCACTTTCCGGATCTTTTCTGCCATCTTTCTCATTTTCTCACGGCGAAGCTCTTCGTCTGGTTCCTCATTCTCCAGACTGGAGGGGATGAATTCCTTTTTCCCTTCTACTGCCAGATACAGAGAACTTTGTTCCAGAATAGAACACTGGTAAATACGCACCAGATCATCCAGAAAATCAATGCGGTAGATTCCCCCAAGATCCATATTTTCCTGGTTAATTTCTTCATTAATTCCCATGAGTATTTCTTTCAGCTGCCCCCGCACATCTTCGTTTCCTGCCAGGAGAAATTTGGCACGGTTGATGGCAGCTCGCTGGTACTGGGTATTTTTCTGGTTGATTTCCTGAAGAATCTCGTCCATATTGCGGAAAGCCTCAATAATTTCGTGAAGATAACGGTAGGTCAGTTCCCGCCCCTCTTCCTCGGAAACCTCCCGGATAGCTGCAATCTCTGCAGATGCCTTTTCCAGAAATTCCTCATTGTGGCTTCTTTTCTCCAGGCACTGCATAATTTCCGGACGAAACTTGGAAACATTGTCAGAAGTCAACAAGCGGTGGTAGGCTTTGTCTACAATATTGGTAATGTAGTCGTTAAACAGTGCATCCATAATCTGAGCAACCGTGCTGTGTCTGGTAAGGTCATCTATGTAGTGTTTGATGTTGGAATTGAGGTTTTTCAGACCGGTGATCAGGTAGTCGGTGTTTTCCCAGATCTGCATGAGCACGATACCCGGCTTATCCATGGTGCCTTTTACCAGACTGTAGATGGTATAAATGTACCCCTGGTATTCAATTTGTTTCCCATCTGCGATATCCAGGAGTGTTTTGATTATTTTCACAGCGTATTCCTTGAAGTTTACACGCTGTACGTAGCTTTTGTCTGTTTCCACTTCGATCCAGCCGTAGTATTCCAGGCGGCGCAAAATGCCGTTAGCCCGGCTTCGGCTGTCATCAGCCTGGAATTCTTCTTCCACTAGCTGGGCCGCATTTTCCTGCCCAAAATAAAATTCCAGCTCGTCTACCAGCACTTCTCTTTCCACGCCAAAGGAGAGCTGGTGTTCCATAATGGCAAAAAGGCGGCTGATACATTCCCAGTACACAATTCGGTTTGGCGAGGATAGCGGAACAAAAAAATTGTTGGGGATTATGTGAAACATAGGGTATCCTTTCTTCAAACGTAAAACAAGGGACAAACTGCTTTGTCCCTGAAATCTTTCTTTATTTTAGCATAGCCGGTTTTATTGTACAAGGTTTTCTAAGTTGCTATTTAGTGTGTTGAAAGT
>NZ_JAQDKY010000067.1:0-10178 GCF_027662325.1 Blautia faecis
TCAACAAATTCCAAATATCCTAACTTCATCGTAATAATCCTTTCTGCGGTTTCTCTATGACCGCTGATCCAGCATCCAATTTTCAATCTGCAATTCCGTACCATTCATTTTCCTTATATCTTATGCCATCCACACAGAGCTGGTTTACATATATAATCTCATTGCTGTCAGGCTCTTCCTGGACAAGAATAAGAAGATCATTTTTCCTTCCTTTTGCTTTTGGTTGTTTGCCGCGTACAATTACGAATCCATTATTGCCCACACCTGTTTCTTTGCAAACCAGGCTGCACCATGGGCGGTCCGGATGTATTGCCATATACGCAGCTCCCCGTAGTAAAAGCATTGAAAAATCCAGTTCCTCCTTCAGTTCCATCTTTGTGCACGAGATTTTGGTATCCCAGTCATCTTCATCCAGATCTCCAAATGCTTTCACTACAAAATACCTGGAGTTTCTCCAATTCGGATAGTGAACAAGACAATCCAGCGGATTTTCCGCACAATGGAATCCATTCTGTCTGCAATTTGCCTCCGTTGTCTCATTGATCCCATATCGTTTAAATTGAAATAAAGAAAGCTGCTCCGGTTCCTCTTTCTTTTTCGCTACTGGCTTTGCTGCCACCAGCGCCTCTTCCGAAACATCTTTCTTTGTATCTGAATCATTTGATTTTGTTGACAATGCCCTGATAGATTCCGCTTTCTTCCAGGCTTTCTTTATTGTATCCTTTTCTTCCTGCGCTTTTTTCTCCATATCCTTACGGTCATCCAACAGGTAATAGTCTATTACCCAGGCAAATACCTCTGTAGAGCCAATCGCAATACCAGTATTTTGCCCCACACCAGCTTTTCCCTCTTTCTTTGCCTTTTTAAGTGCCGTCTCATATGCCTTTTCATGGACATATTCGATACAGCGCCGCAACGTCTTATGGGGCTGGAGGATCACCTCTTTCATAACAGGATCTTTTCTAGCAAGGTCTAAAAGATACGTGCCAATCACAGTCGCATACCCAGGATCCTGCAAAAGAAGCATTTCTTCTGTCAGCTTTTCGGTTGCAGACGCAGATTGCCGGGTTAACAAAACCTTCAGCAGAAAATTCCTTTTTCCCGCTATAAAAGCATCCATGTCCTCTTTGGATATGGAATGTTCTTTTGCAAGACTTTCAATTGCCGCTACATTATGACAGGTTCGGTAATGTTCCGCCAGGACATTTATTTCCTCTATGCTTTTGGCTAATTTTTCCAGCATATAAAACTCCTCCCGTCATTATGCAGCTTTGGAGGCGTGATTTTCTGCATTTCCGCCAGCTGCCGCTCTTTGCAGTTCCTTAGATTCCTTATCCAGCTCATTTACCAGATTTAGGATTACCCGGCGTACCCAAAGGTTTCCATTCCACTTCTTTTCAAGCGCCTCCGCACTCTCCACAATGGCTTTCCATGCTTCATCGTCCAACGCACAATGTCTATATTTCTTATAAAGCGGATAAATCTCATACATGGCCTTTTTGACATCCACGTAGATAATAGAATCCACATTGGACAACAATCCCATCAGGACCGGATGTTTGTCATATTTTTGGATCAGCTCACGGATCCCAACTGGTCTTTCTCCTGTGTACAAACCTAAAAAGTCATTAAATATCGTTCCAACTGTATTTATATTTCTACGTTCCATTCATGTCCTCCTCTGCTCTTTTGATTCTCGCTGTTACAGTTTCCGGTAAGCATTCAAACGCATCTGCAATTGCGTTTTTACTGTAGCCTTCCAGAAACAGCTTTTTCATCATTTTCTCCTGCTCTTTTTTCTTCATCCTTTTCAGGGAGGAATCCCTGATTTTGCGCTTCAGTATCTTTTTGCTTAGTGGATGGTCTGGTCCATACTGATAGATTTTCCAGGCCTCCGCCGCGTTCAGCCCACACACGATTGCCAGTACCAGGCAATAATAGCCTGCATACTCTTCATTTCTTATGCCATCACCTTCTTTATAGTTCTAACATTTTTCGGTTTCCGGCATTTTCCATTTATGCTTGTCCTCCCTTTTTTTCATGCTCAGCAAGAAACTTCTCCATGCCTTCCGGATCGTATTCTGCCAGTTTTTTCAAATCAAACTGAACCAGGCGGTAAGCACAATATCCGGAACGCCCCACTCTTTGCAGGACTTTTCCCAGCTTATACTTGCGGATAAACTGAAGTTTATGCTTACAAGAAGCGTCTGAAATGAATGCTTCATTCACCTCTATTGATTCATATGGTAAATTTACCGTTAAATCACCATATGACGCCTCTTCCTCGCCCGGCTTTGCCATTCCAATATAAAGTCTGCTTCCAGACCCATAGGGACGCACTTGCAGCATGATTTCTTCCTTGCCAAACTCGCTTTCATATTGCAAAATTTTCTGTTCCACGTTCATCCTCCGATAATCTTTTATTTTTTGAACTATCCCTCTTCTCCTTTCTTTCGTATTTGCTCCCTTTGCCTAGATTCTGAAATTTTTGACAACAAAAAAAGACACCAAAAATCCATTCCAGGTTTTTGATGTCTTCCTATATTTCTCAGATCTATTGTCTCAAATGATTGCTCCCGGTATTTTGCCAGGACTAAATTCTTCTACATAGGGTGCTATGCATAAACGATAATTCGATTATAGGATAGCACAATATATAGTGTGTGTCAACGTTATATTTCCATATATTGTGTGTTATCCTGTTTTCAGTCAATCTATTAGGAACAGCGTCTCTCCATAAACCATTTATCAAATTCGTAATATAAGTGGCTCTCTTTCCCATTCACCATTACCGTATAACGGATCCCGGTTCCGCCTGCTTTTCGGCTTGCACAGCGTTCCCTTGCAAGGATACGGTCCACATGATATTTTTCTCCATCTTCCCAGATAAATTCCACTGGACTCATAGTTCCGTCCTTATCAAAACTCACCAGAACCTCTACATATACTTTTGCATTTTCCATTTACCAATCACCTCCCATTAAAATAGCCTACCGGATGAACCGTGTGGGAACTTTGTGCATCCAAGCTTGCCAGAGCTTTGTCCTGGTACACAAACGCTTTTTGGATACTGAAATACCCAAACCTTCTGCGAATCTCATCTACAGCCTGGTCCATTTTTTCCTGCTTTTCCCGTTGTTCCTCGCTTATAAACAAATCAAGCTGTACTGGTATATCCGCCAGTACCAGTTTTTCCGCGCGGATACCAAGGCTTCTGATCGGATGTTGCCAGTTATAATGTTCTATAAAAAGCGCGTTGGCAGCAGCCATAATTTCATTTGTAATATCCGTAGGGCACTCCAGCTTTTTTTGCCTGGAAAATGAAAACAGCCCGCTGTCCCGGATTGTAATGGACACCACCTTGCATTTAAAACCATGTTTCCTTAGCCTTGCTGCAACACTTTCTGATAACGCCATCAATACAATCTGCACATCCAGGTTGTTTACTAAGTCTCTTGGCGTAGTCGTACTATTGCCAATAGACTTCACAGGCGCCTCATACCCTTGGGACGATACCGGAGAGTCATCCCATCCATTTGCAAAAGAATAAAGAACCAGGCCCATTTTTCCAAATAAATGCTCTAAAAACTCAGGATCCGACAAAGCAAGCTCACCAATTGTTTTAATTCCATAACGATCCAGAGTCTTCCTGGTAGAACGTCCGACATACAAAAGATCCGCAGCCGGAAGTCTCCAGAGCAATTCTTTATAATTTCCCTTTGAAAACGCTGTAATCCCATCAGGCTTTTTATAATCACTTCCCAGCTTTGCGAAGATCTTATTCCAGGAAATACCGATGCTAACTGTAATTCCCAGTTCCTTTTTCACCCGCCAGCTGATTTCCTCTGCTATTTTTCTTCCATCCCCTTTTAAAATCGCACTGTCTGTAACGTCTAACCAGGCTTCATCACATCCATACGGTTCGACCAGATCCGTGTACTCTCCATAGATTTCCCTTAGCATAGAAGAAAACTTCAGATACAGATCCATCCGTGGCGGTACAATAATAAGATCCGGGTATGCCATTTTTGCCTGCCAGAGCGCCATTCCGGTCTTCACCCCTTTTTTCTTTGCTGTATAATTGGCTGTCAAGATAATCCCATGCCTTGCTTCCGGATCCCCGCCTACTGCAAGGGGATGCCCGGCATACTCCGGGTGGTATAACATTTCCACGCTGGCATAGTCGGGTAAGAGAAGAGCATTACTGTCCTTCCCTCCCCTAAGAACCGTACGTGATAGTTTCCCATCATACGGCTCAAGCCTTATAAAGCCTATTGCTGCCACAATAAGCCGGTTGTATATCATTCGTATACAAATTTGAAATTGCTGTAGGATTTATTTTTGCGTTCAGCGAAGTATTCCATCCAAATTTCATCGTAGGGATTCGCTTCCGCTTTAATACGTGTAAAACGGGTAATGTTTGTGTCGGTTGCATATACTAATGCGAGATAATTATCCTCCGTCAGCTTTTCAGAGAAAGTCCAGCTACGGTTTCCGATTCTGTGGAAATATTTATCTCTTATCCATGCGGCTGGTTTGTTTTTATGTCTACGTCGGCACCATCTCCATAGCGCCTTGAATGTCTGCCAGTCCACATATCTAAATGCAACCGAAGATACGTTATACTTCTGAAAGTTCACCCATCCTCTGATAATAGGATTCAGGCATTTGATCAGATCGGATTGCTTGCCCGTTCGGAACTTCTTAATTGTTCCACGAATTTTACGCATAATTGATTTAACATTCTGTTTTGATGGTTTGGTAAGTAATTTATCCCCATATTTACGAATATTACAACCCAAAAAGTCAAATCCATCGTGTATGTTCGTAATAACTGTCTTTTCGTCCGATAATTCTAATCCTCTTTCATGCATGAACTCTTTTACTAAAGGTAGTACCTCGTTTCTTAATAGTTCCTCTGATGCTCCTGTAATAATGAAATCATCTGCATAGCGCACCAGATTTACTTTTGGATTTATCTGTCTACCTTTCGACCAATATCGTTTGAACTTATTCTTCAATAATCTTTCTAATCCGTCCAATACATAATTACACAGCGTCGGTGAAATAGTACCTCCCTGTGGTGTTCCTTGGTCAGTAGCATTGAGTTTTCCCTTTTCCACAAATCCAGCTTTAAGAAATTTGTGCAAAATTTCTTTGTCCATAGGGATATTCTTTTGCATCCATTCATGATTTATGTTATCGAAACATCCTTTTATGTCACCTTCCAACACCCATTCTGGTGCTGTTTTTCGAGCCAAGTCGACAAAACATTGCTCTATAGCGTCTTGAACACATCTGTTGGGTCTGAATCCGTATGAAGTGCCGTCTGCCAGAGTTTCTGTGACTGGTTCCAGTGCCATTTTGTGTAATGTTTGCATTGCCCTATCTTTCATTGTAGGAATACTCAGTGGTCTCTTTTTTCCATTTTTCTTTGGAATGTAGATTCGTCTGAGCGGTTGAGGTTGGTATCCTCTTCTCTGAAGTGTGAATATGGCGTTAAATTTGTCCTCATTACTTATCCAACACACGCCATCTACTCCAGGTGTTCTTTTACCCTTGTTTTCTGTTACTCTTTTTACAGCAATTGCTTTTGCATAAAACGAATGAGTCAGAGTCCATTGTAAGGATTTGATTTTTCCTACTCTGTTCTCCTTTACAGCCTTTGCAATACGCATCTGCAGTTTCTTAACCTCATATTCAGCTGTTCCAAAATCAATATCCTTCCAGCTCTTAATGTGATTTGAAGATGCACACGATTTCTCGTACATTTGCATTTCTCCTTTCAGAAATTCTGCTAATTCTCTTGCAACATAAGACCAGACGGAAGTCTGCCCCCTTTCGGGTGAGTATATTCTCTATCCTTCTCATTACAAGAAGGCATTCGCTTTCTCCGTCCTCCTTACCCGCACATCTATCGGTTTCCCTTACGGGTTACTTTCCGTATCTTTATGGAGATATACGGGCTTACCTTGTTCCACTACATTTATGCTGGTAGATTAGGCTCCACCTTTCTGCCGACGGTTCTATAGTCCGTGTGATGGCTGTTTCAACCCCCAACCAAACCGCATTCCCATTTTGGGCCAGGCCCAGCAACCTTTGGCCTGTTCGCGCATAACGGCATTTACCAGTGATTCAGATATCTTAGCCATTCTATCCCAGTCATCATCTCAAGTCAGTGTTGCTCTTACTTGTTCTTATCCTCACGGAATCAGTTCTACATCTCTGTAAAGATGATTTTTCATATCTCGTTTCCTCATAGCAGTTACCCGCTACTTTGTAGATATTAGACTCAACTGACGGAACAGCAGGTCTTACACCTTACGGTAAGACAATAAATGTAGTGACTTTCAAGTCACACAAAACAATTTGCGTCACTGTGTAAGATGGTACGTTCCACACTTCCCGCCTCTTTTCTCGAACGTTTGTTCTTTTTTGTTTATTATATCTACTCCAAGGCAGAATGTAAAGTGGTAATCTTCTCCAAAATCCCTTTAGCCCCGAATATCGGGACAAAACCTATTAAACAACACCTGTTAATTTCTTTTTTCGCTCCGATCGTTACGAATACATAGAAAAAGGCTACTATGCCAGGTTGGTTTTAGGATAATCAAACTTGTTGAGGGTCTCTCTTCGTGAGGGGCAAACCCTCAAGAACTTTGATTATCCTGGTTTTATCGCATAGCAGCCACTTTTAAAATCGTATTTTCTTATTTAAAATAACCTCTGCTGTTCATAGGGGACATACCGTTCCAGCAGAGCCGGTGTCTGGGATAGAATTTCTTTTGCACATTTTTCATCCCATAGCCAGGGGATAATCTGGTCTTTTTCCAGAATCAGGGGCATCCGATCGTGAACAGGGCTCATGGAAGCATTCGCTGCAGTGGTCAAAATCACAAACCGATCTTCCTTACCAAACCGATCATAAAATCCAGCCAAATAAAGAGGGGTTCTATCCTTCCGGTAAAATGTATTTTTTTCTTTTAACCTACTCCATTCATAAAATCCGGCAGCAGGAATCACGGTCCGGTGATAATGGATTCCATTTTGAAACATTCTTTTTTCTGTCACCGATTCCACCCGGGCATTAAAAATGACGCCTTTATTCTGCCATTCAGGATACCCCCAGGCTTTTTTACACAACTGTAGTTTTTTATGAGCGGGGCTTACAATTACAGGTGCAGCTTCTGTGGGATGAATGTCGCCAGTTATCAGTTCTCGCCCAAAAGATACCTCTACTTCAGATACAATTTTCTGGATATCCAAATAAGTTTCCTCATCCATATAATACCTGCCGCACATTTTATTCTGCCTCCAGAGCGTTTTCCCGAACAAATACTATAAGATCACTCATTTCCCCAACTCCACTTGTTTTCGTTTGAATATCTCTACACACAACCAGATCTGGTGAATAGGCAATTACTTCCAGTCCCATAATTTCATTCTCATCCAGGCAGAGAATGGTATTCTCGATCAGTTCATAATCGTAGGCCTTCTGATTCTCAATCAATATAAATTTGTCTTCAGACAAATACAAATCTGATTCCGCCTCAATCACATACGCCCGGTCCGACTGTTCCCCATTCATAAACAGAAATCCACCATAAGAATCGTCAACCAAACTATAGTAAAAAATAAAATCATTTGATTTCAGGACTTGAAACTGATCAATTTTTTCATCCTCTATTTCTTCTGATTCATAAGATCCATCTGGATGAATGCAAAGATCGTTGTTTTTTCCATTCTGGAAGATCGTAATATGGCAGTCCCCATTCGAATCAAAATCTGCCGCATTAAAATCTTCTACCTCTGCTGCCAGCCAATGCCCTTTTAGATCCTCACTGGTAAGCTGTATTCCATCCATCTTAGGTTTCTCTAAGATGGAATCTCTTTCTAAGTTAAATTTCGCTGGCACTTCACCAACAGATGTATTATCGGCAGCATAAAGTGTCACTGGTGAAACCAAAAGCAACATGGCAGCAGTTACTGGCATTAATATTTTCTTTAGCATCTTTTCTCCCTCTCAACCTGTACCTATCGTCTTTTAGTAACCGTTTTCCCATTTCCTTATATAAAAAATGGCAACTTCATAAATGTCTCATTATTCAACATGATTTTCTTGTTTTTTCCTTACATCTATGATTTCACCCACAAATACATAATGCGGCTGCCATCCACCCTTAAAATCCGGATAGACTTCTGGTTTTGCCGCATAATATTCCTGGATTTCCGGGGCTAAATCTTCCCTTGAGAACTGGTGCTGATACAGCTTCTTGCAAAGAAATGTACACTCTGCTTCCTCAAACGTGACACCCTGTCCCATTTTTACAGGTGTAAAACCTACTGCTTCTATTTTATTTTCATCCCGTCCGGAGTGTGATCCAAGATATCCCAATGCCTTACGGCTGGTTTCCGGATAAAAACTGACAGTAAAAATATCACTTTCTTTTAATACCTCACTTGTGTAACGGGCTGGATGGACATATACGGTTACCGTAGACCTACTGTTCCCAGCTGTCCCCCAGATATTCCCAAGGCTTCCCCAGCTTACCGTACAACAGTTATAATGCTGTATATTCCCAGCTGTCACAAGCGCCCATTTCTTATCAAATAATTCAAATACTTTGTATTCTTCCCTTTTATAATCCTGCATAACAGCCCTCCGGTTCTGTCTATTTTATGAAGATTTGTTTCTCTTACTATTAGAATATCAATCTACCAATAATGGCGCAAGGCTTTCTTGCAATTTTTCGGACGAAATCATATTACTTCTTTCACCGCCATATAAACCAGAGTAGTTGCCTTCATAAGTTTTCCATCAATTCCATCCGGTTTACATGTTTCTGGAAAAAATTCATAACGCGCTTACTCTGATGTTCCACCAAAAAGGGAAGTGCTATCTCTTCAACACTTCCCAAAATTTGCTATATATTCCAATACGAATCAGTTTTTTTCACGAAACATGTTTTCTTTATGATAATTTATTCCGGTAATCCTCCAGTTGAAGAAATATCCCAATAATATATACCTCCAAATCAACTACTTTGACAATCATCAAGTAGGACATATCCGTAAGAATAACTTACCTGTATTTTAAGGATTTTAGATATGCGTCCCGACATTCTGGAAATTGATATGGGTTCTCTTCCAGGCGATCATATGCTTTTTCTATACATGTCAGCAAATGTTCTGCCGCTATATTATTCCCCAGCCGATATACAAGATAATATAGGCATTCATCTAATTGTTCTTCCGCACGCTCTGTAACAATTAGTTTATAAACCATATTTCCCCCTCATTGCGCTAAGCGATTCTCTGGCATCTTTTACGCTTTCCTCTTTAATCTGCCTTTCGGAAGTTTCCAGCGCCTGATACATTCTTAGCTTCTTCATGGCTCTTTCATAATTTTCAATACTCATAATCACCATATCGCCATATCCATTCTTGGTTATATAAACTGGTTCCTCACTTCTATGGCAAAGTTCGGATATCTCTGCTGTGTTTTTCAAGTCTTTAATCGGAATAATCTGTGGCATATAAGGCGCCTCCTTTGATGGGATTATCATACCATAATTATGACATTGCAACAATTGCTGATAGAAAAATATATCATACAAGTTTACGGATTCTCACAAATCATTCCATACCCATATCTGTCATCTCCAAATTCTCTCTTATTCACCAGCATTACTCCAAGATGGCAGTATTTATCACATTTCAGTTTCTCATCTGTTTCAACCACTTCACGGATAAATGTTAAAATACTTTTTAATGGATATTTGGAATCCGGCGTGGTAATTGCAATGTAGCCTTCGTGTTTTTCCGAAGTTGCATAAAGCATTCTTATCATAAAAGAAAAAAAGATGGCTAACGACAACCACCTTTCTCTCCGTTACATGTTTCATTATATTTTAACAGCGAAACAAAATTTATTTTCTCCTGCGTCAACTAATAGTGACTGATCCGTTTGCGGCACACTTAATTGAAAATGTTCCTCCAGCACCTTTTCCTGTTTTTATGTGCTGGCAATAAAAATATCCAAGCGCAACATCACCTGCTTTTGAAGCATCTTTTGTAATCACCTTATAAACATTAGGTACAAGAATCTTGCAGTCAGGAGTTGCATTTGTGCACTCTGCCTTTTTTCCATTATATCTAAAAGTAGCCTTCAAAATATA
>NZ_JAQDKY010000068.1:0-10021 GCF_027662325.1 Blautia faecis
CAAAAAAGTTTATATTTTTTTGTTCAAATTATTTGTCGAATCATGTCGAACTCTTTTTCTTGCATTTTAGCCCGCCATGGGCTATACTATAACAAAGCATTTCATTTCAGTAAGTCTATTTAATATCATCTCTGGTATCTTCGGCGCTCTGCCGCTTCAGAAATCTCATGCTTTTCCCATATAGCAGCAGGAAGGTTTCTGACCAAAATGTAGAGATTTACATTAAGAGGCCTTCCACCATCTTTATAAGGAGGTCTTCTATGAACAATGTATCTTTACCTGTAAACCGTATTTACAAGGATCGACTCTACAAGATGATTTTTAATGACAAATCAGAATTACTGAAACTTTACAATGCAATTAACGGAACTCATTATGATGATCCTGCAATGCTAACAATTACTACATTGGATAACGCAATCTACATGACAATGGAAAATGATCTTTCCTTTATTATTGATATGCGCCTGTTGATATGCGCCTGGCACTTTATGAACAACAGTCCACGGTAAATCCCAACCTACCTTTACGCTTTCTCATGTACATAACAGATATTTATTCAGCCTATACGAAAGACATGAACATATATGGTTCCAAGAAAGTGCAGATTCCGCTGCCTTCCTTCGTAATCTTTTATAATGGTGTGAAGTCGCAGCCAGACAGGACAGAATTTCTTCTTTCAGAGTTATTTCATCCAACAACCGACCAACCAGCGTTGGAATTGAAAGCGGTTATGCTTAACATCAATAAGGGGCATAACCAGGAATTAATGAATGCCTGTCATACCCTTCGTGATTACTCCGAATATGTTGCTCGCATTCGTACCTATTCTGCTGAAATGCCACTGACTGACGCAGTTGAGAAGGCAATTACCGAATGTATCCATGAAAACATCCTGCGGGATTTTTTACTAAAGAACCGAGCGGAGGCGAAAGCTATGAGTATTTATGAATATGATGAAGAGAAAACCTTGCGTATGTTTCGGGAAGAGGGTTATGAAGACGGAGAACGGAATGGAAAAATCCAGGCAACTATTGAAATGTGTTTGGAATTTAACCTCTCTTCAGATGCCATTGTTCAAAAACTAATGACGAAATTTCAGTTTTCTGAAAACCAGGCACAGGAATATCTAGACAACTATATAGCTCAAAATTCTTAAACTAATTTTTTCTATGAATAATTGTAATTTCATAATATCCTTGCGCAAAACTGGCGGAGGATAAATACTTCCTTCATCTGGAAACATCTCCCCCGCCGCCTTATTTCCTACAGAAATTCCTTCAGTTTCTCCACATTCTCCTCTTCAAATTCCTGCAGCCGTTCCATCAGCTTTTTGATGTCTTTCTCCACATCATTTTCGTACTGATGAAGCTTTTTCACGGCTTCGGTAATTCCCATGCTGCTGCCCTGGATCAGCATTTTGGCGATGTGGGAGGTGGAGTCGTCGGCCATGGTCTGGAGGTTAACCATAAGGTAGGTGCGGATTTTTTCAAAGGTGCCAAGACCTTTTTCGTCATATCCGCTCCGATTCAGAATATCCCTGGCTTCGTTATGAAACTTCCGATAGCCCTCAATTTGCTTTTCCAGACATGTCTGCAATTTTTCGTCTTCCGTAATCTCAAGCAGCTGCTCCAAGGTGTCTATACCCATCTGGGAATTCTGATACACATAGTTTAGAAATTCTACATCGGCATTCATAAGCGTGTCTCCTTTACTGTAAATCCATTTCTTTACATATGAAATAATAAAACTATCCTCTATGTCTATTGTAGAATTCCCATTTTTGCCGTTATTATTCCAATACGCGCCCATATTCTGTCCTTCTTTTCGCTAAGTATAATTTCCAAATCAACCCATAGCCTGCTTGCGCCATTTTGTTATTTTGATAAAGGTTCCCTCCAAGCCATGCTTTCATGGGCAAAGAAGCCACGAATATTTGAGAGGCTGGACAATATGAACAACAGAAGCAGACCATGCAAAGCCTCAACTTGCAGCTATTCACTTTTACTCATACTTCACAATTTCCTTCTTCAATCTCTTCATGATCCTTTTTTCCAACCTGGAAATATAAGACTGTGAAATTCCCAAAAGGTCCGCCACTTCTTTCTGTGTTTTTTCCCTTCCCTCCTGTCTTCCAAGCCCGAACCGCAGTTTGATAATCGTCTGTTCCCTTGGAGAAAGCTTGGAAATTGCTATTCCAAGAAGCTTGATCTCCACCTCGTTCTCCAGCCTCTGGGAGATCACATCATCATCCGTTCCCAAAATATCAGAAAGCAAAAGCTCGTTTCCGTCCCAGTCCACATTCAGTGGCTCATCTATGGAAACCTCCATTTTCGTCTTACTGTTACGTCTGAGATACATAAGAATTTCGTTTTCAATACATCTGGATGCATACGTAGCCAGCTTAATATTTTTTACCGGGTTAAAAGTATTGATTGCCTTAATCAACCCGATAGTGCCAATGGAGATCAGATCCTCCACACTCACACCTGTATTATCAAACTTTTTGGCTATATAGACCACCAGCCTGAGATTGTGCTCGATCAAGGTAGACTTAGCTTCTTTCTCCTCTGGTGTACCCAGTTTTTCAAGGATCCTCGCTTCTCTTTGTGTTTCCAGTGGCGGCGGCAGAATATCACTTCCACCAATATAATAAACCTCTCCCTGTCTGCCGAGCAGGAATCTGGGCATTACCTGAAATGGATAATACGCTGCACTTGCTGATCTGTTCATGAATAAGTCCCCCTCCTAATGCAAAATTCTGGAATTCAACAGTACCTGGTACTCTTTTCCCAAAGCAGAGGGTTCCACGGCCAGCGCCAGCACCGGATTTGCCACATGAATCACCTCCCTGGGAGTGTGAATACAAAGGTCATCTAACACCACTGCCAACAGCACGCCTTCCTCCCCGATTGTCTTATAGGGCAAAAAGTGCGGATGCAAGTCAGCCGGCTCTGTACCTTCCAGCTCCCCTGGGTTCTCCTTAAGGTGTTTCAGCCTGTCTGCATTTTCCTGCGGAAGCAATGCTTCCAGAACCTCCGGTTTTATAATAAATACCTCCTTCTGGCTGATGGGGTCTACAAGAAAATTTCCTGTATCCCAAAGCCCGAAAAACGGTTGTACATTTCCCCGATAGGACAGGGTGACTGGATAAATATTTTTCCATCTGGCACGGAAAGAATCGCTAAGATAGATCAGTGCACTAAGTCCCATGTAGGCTCCTGCGGCAACAATCAAAAAGCGTATGGGTGTTGCCTTTTTTACAGGTGCTGCTTCCATAAGGCCTCCCATGAAAAAAGCCATCAGGTAAACAGTCACCAGTGCTTTTACCAGAAGTCCGTTTTTCTTAAGATCCAGTCCAAGAACCAGCATGCCCCAGGCACATCCTCCATGGAGCAGTACCTTTGCAGGAAAAATCATATCCGGCAGTACATATAAAATGAGGCAGGAAAACAGAGCGCCAACGGCTGCCGCCAGCAAAATCCTTCCACGATTTCTTTTTCGCAGGAAAAGCTTTCCTACAATGCGAAGAAGAACGTAATCCATTAAAAGATTCGTCAGAAAGACGATGTCTATGTATACGTCATAATACATAAAAAGCCCCCTGTGGCCTGTCGTCCGTTACCTTTTGTGGTAACGTCAATCCTTCACTTTGGTAAGTGAACCCATTATACGGTCACAGAGGGCGCAGATTTTGTCAAAAAGGGGCGGGAAATCCTAAGAATTTCTCGCCCCAAATCGACAGCATGATCTGTCATTTTTCGTTATTTTGTTCTAAATTAATTCTGTCAATATTATTTTCAATTAAAGCAATTCATTTTTTCATGCTTCGTGCAAAATTAATTCTACTGCTTTAATTCGTCTTCTTCATTTTTCTCATGTAAAGCATCCAGAAGACTTCTCAGTTCTCCAATCGGAAACTGTCCCGGTGCAGATGCGGCGCCAACTGTTCCAAAGGTAATGCCAGAGCCGAAGTTCTCTCCGGAAATTCGGGTAATAGAACCAATACTTCCCATTGCCATGGATACCAAAGGCTTTTCGCACTCCTGTCTCATAACATTTGTTGCCTCCATAATTGCTGCCACGTCTTCGAAACCATGAGGCATTACCGCCATTTTCAAAATATCAGCGCCTGATTTTTCCATTTCGCGGAAGCGGTTTAAAAGAACCTCCTGACTGTCTGTTTTGTGGAAATCATGGGAAGAAGCGATCACTTTGACTCCTTCTTTTTGAAGCTCTGCCACCAGCTTTTTCTTCTCTTCCGAATTACTCATAACTTCCACATCAACCAGGTCTGCCTTTTTGCCTTTTGCAATATTTATATTGCAGGCAGCGTAATCCTCCAGAGAAATGGTAATATTTCCGCCTTCCTCACTTGTCCGGATTGTAAAAAGCAGTGGTGTTTCACCAAGAATTTCTGCCAACGCTTCAAGCACATTCTGGCAGGCTTCCGGATTCATCAGTTCTTCAAAGAAATCTGCACGCCATTCCACCAGATCTGCAGCTGCTTTTTTGGCATCCTCTGCTTCCTGGCAGATTTTTTCTCTGGTGGTTCCAGTAAGAGGAACGCAGATTTTCGGGATTCCTGCTCCAATGGTCAGGTTCTTTATCTGAATAGGTTTTGTCATTTCTTGACATCTCCTTTCTCATAGAATAATATATACTTAGTAACGCTTTAATGATTTCCAGTTTTAAACTAAATGAAAGTTCATATTCCAATATCTTAAGGCTGTTCATACTAGAGCGTGTTTGAAAAAGGCTTTCTGCAAGATGTGCGTCACAATTTGTGGGAGATTTCGCTCGGATGAGGGCGCCGTAGCGGGCTACGGCAACCGAATTCGGGTGAAATATACCGCAAAGTGGGGCGTGCAGATTGCGGGAATGATTTTTCAAACACGCTCTACCCCAGATCAGTCACTGCTATTGCCTTGGACTTTCAAAATAATAGAAACTTCAGGAGGTACCTTATGATCCCAATTACCGGTCACACACAGCTTACCGCACTTCTTGGAAGTCCGGTGGCACACAGTATTTCACCACTTATGCACAATGAAGCATTCCATCTTCTTGATCTTGATTACACTTATCTTTGCTTCAATGTAAACGAGGAAAATCTGGAAACTGCTGTCATGGGACTGAAAACTTGCGGAATCCGTGGCTTCAACCTTACCATGCCAAACAAAAACAAGATCGTGGAGCTTCTGGACGAGCTTTCCCCTGCTGCCCGACTGATCGGCGCTGTGAACACCGTAGTCAATGACAATGGACGCCTTACCGGCTATAACACTGACGGTGTAGGATACATGCAGGCTGTCAGAGATGCAGGATATGATGTGATCGGAAAAACCATCACCATCATGGGGGCCGGTGGTGCAGCTACTGCCATCTGTGCACAGGCTGCCCTTGACGGGGTAAAAAAAATCCATATTTTTGCCCGTGAGACCAGTCGTTTCTGGAACCGCACACAGAAGCTGGTGGAAAATATCAACGCCACTCTTCCCTGCCAGGCCATTCTTCACGAAAACAAGGATAAAGAAGAACTGGCACAGGCTATCTCCGAGAGTGCGCTTCTTCTCAATGCCACCTCAGTGGGGATGGCTCCTGATACAGAAGGGTCCATTATTGAAGATACCAGTCTTTATCATCCGGATCTGATCGTGTCAGATGTGATCTACAATCCCCGTGAGACACGATTCTTGCGCGAAGCAAGAGAGGCTGGTTGCCGCACCTTCAACGGTATGTATATGCTGCTTTACCAGGGGGCTGAAGCGTTCCGTCTGTGGACAGGAAAAGAAATGCCAGTGGAGGAAATTAAGGCGAAATACTTTTCCGAATAATGCATTCATCTGCTATAATTCACAAGATTATATATTTTTTCACCTAATCCAGCTATATTTTATAACAATGTTAATATTTTCAAGAAAGGCGCCGCATCTCACAGCAGCGCCTTTCTTTTATATGGAAATCACGTTCCTATTTATTCACTTAAAACTTTTTCGGAAAATCCGGCTTATTTCTGCTCTTCCTGAACCTCTACCTTACGGTTCTCTCTGCTCTTGATCTCAGCTTTGATAGAAGTAATGAACTCTCCAAGATCCTTCGCACCTTCATCTCCCAGGAAACGGCTTCTTACAGAAACTTTGCCCTCTTCCTCTTCTTTGGCACCAACAACCAGCATATAAGGAATCTTCTGAAGTCTTGCCTCACGGATCTTGTAACCGATTTTCTCAGCACGGGTATCAATTTCGACACGAATACCAGACTCTTTCAGCTCGTTTACAACCTTTTCTGCATAATCCATATATTTATCAGAAATCGGAAGCACCTTCACCTGTACAGGAGCAAGCCATGTTGGGAATGCACCTGCAAAATGCTCGATCAAAATACCGATAAAACGCTCGATGGATCCAAAAGCAACACGGTGGATCATGATCGGACGATGTTTCTCGCCGTCAGCACCAACATATTCACAATTAAAACGGAGCGGAAGCTGGAAATCAAGCTGGATAGTACCACACTGCCAGGTTCTTCCGATGGAGTCCTCAAGATGGAAGTCAATCTTCGGTCCATAGAACGCTCCGTCTCCCTCATTTACTACATAATTAAGCCCGAGGTCGTCAAGAGCTCCGCGAAGAGCATCTGTAGCCATCTCCCAGTCCTCATCACTTCCCATGGAATCTTCCGGACGTGTGGAAAGCTCTACGTGATATTTGAAACCAAACAGCTGATATACCTCGTCAATCAGTTTTGCAACCCCTTTGATCTCCTCACGGATCTGCTCCGGCATCATAAAGATATGGGCATCATCCTGTGTAAAGCAGCGTACACGCATAAGTCCGTGAAGCTGTCCGGATTTTTCATGACGATGTACCAGACCAAGCTCACCCATACGAAGCGGCAGATCACGGTAAGAACGTGGTTCTGACTGGTATACAAGAATACCTCCCGGACAGTTCATTGGCTTGATTGCAAAATCCTGATCGTCAATTACAGTTGTATACATATTTTCTTTGTAATGATCCCAGTGTCCGGATGTCTCCCAAAGATGACGTGCCAGCATGATCGGTGTGGAAATCTCAACATATCCTGCTTTCTGATGGATTTCTCTCCAGTAATCAAGAAGAGTATTCTTCAGAACCATTCCCTTAGGAAGGAAGAACGGGAATCCAGGACCTTCGTCGCTCATCATGAACAGACCAAGCTCTTTACCAAGCTTTCTGTGGTCACGTTTCTTCGCCTCTTCCATACGGGTAATATATTCTTCCAGATCTGCTTTCTTTGTGAAAGAAGTTCCGTAGATTCTGGTAAGCATTTTATTCTTCTCGCTTCCTCTCCAGTAAGCACCTGCAATGCTGGTAAGCTTGAATGCTTTTACCGGTTTGGTTGTCATAAGGTGAGGTCCTGCACAAAGGTCAACAAACTCACCCTGCTGATAAAAGCTGATCACAGCATCTTCTGGAAGATCTTCGATAAGCTCCACTTTATATGGCTCATTTTTCTCTTTGAAGAATGCGATCGCTTCTTCTCTGGATTTAGTAAAACGGGTAATCGGAAGTGCTTCCTTTACCACTTTCTTCATCTCAACTTCGATCTTTGCAAGATCCTCTGTAGTGATCGGGTTCTCGCTGTCAATATCATAATAAAATCCGTCTGCAATAGATGGTCCGATTGCAAGCTTTACATCCGGGTACAGTCTCTTGATTGCCTGTGCCATAATGTGGGATGTGGTGTGACGGAAAGCGCCTTTTCCACCCTCATCCTCAAATGTCAGGATGCTTAACTCGCAGTCCTTGTCAACTACATGTCTAAGGTCAACAACTTCTCCGTCAACCTCTCCTGCACATGCAACTCTTGCAAGGCCTTCGCTGATATCAGCCGCAATGTCGATAACGGATTTTGCTTCTGCGTATTCTTTTTTAGAACCGTCTTTTAATGTGATAATCATGATTCGTGTCTCCTTTTCTTTTTCTGAAACTGTATCCGGCAGGAAACTGTCTGATACGAAAAACGTATGGTAACGTTTGACTGAGCACTGAAAACAATGCATTTCCTGTACTCCCATGCAGGGACGAGACGAGCGGAAGTCACCAAGGTCACACACAAGCGTGGACTTTAACTCATTGCTCGTGAAAAACAAAAAGCCCCTTACAATGCTCTCACACTGTAAGGGACGAATATACTCGCGGTTCCACCCTGCTTGCCATAGCATACGTATCTGTAAACCAGGCCACTTATTTGATGGTAACGGAATCACCGGACCGGATTAGGGCCACTCGGAGGTAGTTTTCAACTGTTTCCTGATAAGGCATTTCCAGCCGCCTGCCTCTCTCTGAAACATTCCACAGTTTACTCTTCTCGTCAACGTGTTTTCTTATCACTGTGTCCCATTATAGCCTCGGGTTTTGGGTTTGTCAATAATCTGCGAAATAAAGATGATAAAAAATTAGATATTTCCCCGAAGTTTTTCTTTTACAAGTGCTGCTACTTCCCGCACCACATAATGCACCTGCATAATAGGATCTGATACCGCCGCAATTCCATAAGGATGTTTATATCCCAGCTTTTCCGCCAATTTTACTGCCCGGTACACGTGAAAATTATTTGACAATATTCCCGTATTTTTCTTACTGCACCCGGTAAGCTCATCGGAAAATTTCAGATTTTCTTTCGTGCTTGTAGACTTCTCTTCCAACACCAGCCGCTCCTGTGAAATACCATGCGCTGTCAGATAATTCTCCATACATTTTGCTTCCGTAATATCCTCCCCCAAGCCCTGTCCGCCGGAAAGGATCAGCGTGGTATCTTCATTCTCCCTGGCATATTTCAGTGCCGCCTTCAGACGAAGTTCCAGGGCCTTGGATGGTACATCTCCTTTTACATGAGCGCCTAACACAACTACATAATCCAGGTTCTTTTTCCCGGAAGACTTCATTCCGGAAATCACACAGCTGCAGATAAATCCAAAACAGACACTTCCGATCAGCACAGCCACCATGATCACAGTTCCCAGCCATCCAGGGAAAATTCCCGGATGATTTCTGCCATAGCGGATCAGTACTGCGCTGCCTTCCAGAACCGCTGTAAGCAGTACCCAGAACCAGGCAAAATCAGCTGTAATGCCAGCATATACCACGATCAGCACATAATAAGCCAGGCTTAAAATCCCGGCGCAAAAACAAAATAAACTCAAATTCTCTTCTCTCTTTCTAAATTCAAATCCACTCTGCGTGTTTCACTCATTACTCGCACAAAGCAAACTGATTCATACTTGTAGAACTCATAAATCAACTAATTTTCCTATAAATATACACGAAACGGATTGCCTGGCAGTTATCCACCATTGCAATCCGTCCCCACAGCCGGAATCCACCGGATCCCGGTCAGTATTCACATTCTCTTATTTATTTCTTCCGCAGCAGAATTTATATTTCTTTCCGCTTCCGCATGGACACGGATCGTTACGTCCGATCTTGTGTGCCTTAACAACAGTACCGGATTTCTTCTGCTCAAGATAAAGCTCTTTACGTTTCTCCGGGGTAAAGATCTTGTCCCACTGTGGAAGATTATAAAGCCAGTCAGCTTTAGCGTCTACCATATTCTTGTAAAGAAGCTCTTTGTCAAAGCAAAGACTTACGGTAGTATTCTCATCCATAGTCTCGATCGGATTCTGAACCTTAAGGCTGTCATTGATTCCATCAAGGAAACCAACCATGGTGAGCACTTCCTGATTATATTTCTCAGCCAGCTCTTTAACTGTACCAGTAACTACTTCGTCCGGATTCTCAAGAAGCTGTGCATAAATGTTCTTCTCAATGTTAAAATATTTTGCCCAGAACTGCTGAAGTTTATTACGATCTGCCTGCTGGTCATAGGCAATGGCACGCCACTGCTCTAAAATGGTCTTGTCGCTCATTTCTTATTCCTCTTTTCAACAAAATTTCGTAATTATGCCGTTTTACAGCTGAAAATTATTATACCATCTTTTGCTGAAAAACACAAATCTTATTTTTTCTCCAAAATT
>NZ_JAQDKY010000069.1:0-9296 GCF_027662325.1 Blautia faecis
TCATCATGGGAATGAAGTATTTCTTGCTGAATGCGAATAGTCTGGAATTTTAAGTCGATTTGAGTTGTTGCTGTGGTGTTGTTCTATTTCAAAAAAGAGTGAAATGATATAAATAAGGCCACGGCTGATTTCATGTTGGAACAGCCGTGGCTCAGTTTATTTTTTTATCCGTATAAACGAGACTGTTCCGCAGATTATGTAGAACAGACAGAGTACGATTCCGATAGTGAGAACATCAGATGCATAATTACCAGAACCACGAACAGGAATATCACCTGATTCCCGGAAGTCTTTCAGCCATTTTGTTAATGTGCTGTATCCGATGCCAAGATTTTCTGCACATCCACGTACTCCGAGATCTTTGTGATCCTGATAGTACTAGACTGCATCAAGTTTAAATTGTTTGTCATGTTGCTTTGCCATATGAGATCCTCCTTCAGCATGCCTCTATTGTATCATGCTTATGTGTATTTGGAATTTCCCAGTCATCACTGGGAAGAATCATGGCGCAGGAAAACCTGCCGTCGCTGATCACACTTGAAAAAATATGTACAGCTTTGGGCGTGACATTATCACAGTTTTTTTAGGAAGGTAATTCAGAGAATCTGACAGAAAAACAGAAAGAAGTTTTAAGGATATGGAATAATCTGAGTACAAATGAGCAGGAAACAGTGATGTCAATGCTGCGTGGTCTTCGGAAGTAGAAGAACAGTTCGAGTATATGTATCGGCTGTTCTTTTTTTATTTTTGTCGTTAAAACGGTAATGTTTTCTTGTGTATACTAGAGCATTAAAGTATAATAAAACCAGTTTTTTTGCATAAGTATTAAAGCTATAATAAGGAAATCGGCAAACCAGATGAAAGTCTGGGACGCAAAGCTACAGGGCCTGTAAAATGGCAGCCAGTTGCATGAAATGAGGTTGCACTGTCTGTTTGGCAGTGCTTTTTTATGGTAGAGCACTTGAATAAGTAATACAGAAGCTGTTTGGAAAAATAGCGGGGAGGTTATTGACAATTAATGAATGTAAAATTAAAATCTGGAAGCAAGCAACTGTAGCCTAGAGGAGGGGAGAAAGATGAAGAAGTGCAAATTAGTACAGAATATAATGAATTTCAAATTTTGTTACATTATATTTTGCACAATTATATGTTTTATTGTTTTATCCGTTCCTACATTTGCCAAAGAAAACTCTGACAATGTTATCCGGGTAGGATCTTTTGAAGAAACTTATAATACCGTCAATGAAAAGGGAGAAAGAAGCGGCTATGGTTATGAGTATCTTCAAGATATTGCAGGTTATGCAGGATGGACATATAAATACATAACAAGTGATTGGAAAAACTGCTTTACACAGTTGGAAAATGGAGAGATTGATATTCTTGGTGACATTTCCTATACAGACGAACGTGCTGAAAATATGCTTTTTTCCGATATGCCTATGGGGGAAGAGAAATATTACATCTATACGGATGCATCCAATATGGATCTTACAGCAGGAAATTTGGATTCTTTTGAGGGAAAAAATATTGGTGTGTCTAAAGATAATATAGTGGAGGATGTGCTTAATGAATGGGAATCAAAATATGGTCTGCATACGAAGCATATCAATGTTTCTACAACCACAGAAATTATGGACAAACTGTCGAAACATGAAATTGACTGCTTCGTTTCGGTAGAAGAATCCCGTTGGGAAGAATCGGATATTTCACCGCTTACAAGTATTGGAGAGACAGAAATCTATTTCGCTATAAATCCAGAACGTCCGGATATCAAAGAAGCACTGGATAGTGCTATGCGCAGAATCAAGGATGACAACCCATTTTACACAGATGATCTCTACAGGCGTTATCTTTCTGCACAGAGCAGCTCGTTTCTTTCAAAAGAAGAAAGTGAGTGGATCGGGCAGCATGGTGCAATCCGGATAGGGTATCTGAATCAGGATGGAGGTATCAGCAGTGTAGATCCATCAACAGGTAAACTGACAGGTGTTATTACAGATTATGTGGATCTTGCAGAAAATTGTCTGCAAGGTCAGACTCTGGAATTTGAATTAAATGGATATGAGACAAGAAGTGAACTGCTTCAGGCATTGCAGGATGGAAAAATAGACCTGATCTTTCATGCAAACCAGAATCCATACTTTGCAGAAACAAATGGATTTGCTTTGTCGGATACGCTGTTGACTCTCAATATGGCAGCAATTACGGCAAAGGATTCTTTTGATGAAAATAAAGAGAATATAGTTGCCGTTGAAAAAGATGATTTTGCATTGAAAGCATATCTTTCATACAATTATCCGCAATGGAAGGTTGTGGAATATGAAACATCAGATGCAGCAGTAAAAGCAATGCAGAAAGGGGAGACGGATTGTATTGTAAGCAATTCAGGTACTGTTTCAGACTATTTGAAAAATAATAAGCTTCATAGTGTTTTCCTGACAAAAGAAGCTGATGTTCCATTTGCTATTCTGCAGGGAGAACCGGTTCTTTTGTCCATTCTGAATAAAACACTGACATCTATGCCTACAACTCAATTTTCAGGTGCAGTAGTTTCGTATAATGCTTCCTTACGAAAAGTTACAGCGAAGGATTTTATTCAGGACAATTTACTGACAGTTTCACTTATCGCTGGAATTTCTTTTTTCGTTGTTCTGTGTATAATTCTTGATTCTTTGAAAAAATCAAAACGTGCGGAAGAAAAATCCAAGAAGTCTGCTGAGCAGGCATTGAAGCTGAATCAGGAGCTTGAAGAAAAACAGCAGGAATTACAAAATGCACTTGTAGAAGCACAGAGTGCCAATAAGGCTAAGACTTCCTTTTTAAATAACATGTCTCATGATATCAGAACACCGATCAATGGTATTATTGGCATGCTTACGATTCTTGAGAAAAGCGGAAATGATGCTGAGCGGGCAAAGGATTGCATGAATAAAATACATGAGTCATCGAAACTGCTACTATCATTGATAAATGATGTTTTAGATATGGCAAAGTTAGAATCAGATACAGTGGTTTTTGGTGATGAATCCATCAATCTGGATCAGGTATGTCAGGAAATCACGGAGTCACTATCTTTTCAGGCAGAAGAAAAAGGACTTCATGTTATAGGAGAACATGATGATTACAGTGGTATATATGTTTGGAGCAATGCAGTTCATCTGAAAAAAATATTGATGAATCTGTTTACAAACAGTATGAAGTACAATAAGGTGAATGGTTTTATTTACATGAGTATGAGAACGATTGAAAGATTAGAAGATCACATGACATGTGAATTTAAAATAAAAGATAATGGAATTGGAATGTCAGAAGAATTTATAAAAAATGAATTGTTTACTCCATTTGTACAGGCAGATAATTCCCCACGTTCTGAGTATAATGGGACAGGTCTGGGAATGCCTATTGTGAAACAACTTGTAGAAAAGATGGGAGGAACCATAACAGTTGAAAGCAAGCTTGGTGAAGGAAGCTGTTTTACTGTAATACTTCCATTTAAAATTGATACGAATGCACGGCCAGAAGAAAAAGAAGATTTTGATGCAGATATATCAGATATCCGGGTATTGCTGGTTGAAGATAATGAGCTGAATGTGGAAATAGCAGAATTTATGCTGACGGAAAATGGGGCTAAAGTAGAAACAGTGAACAATGGGTTAGAAGCTGTTCAGCATTTTGAAGCTTCCGAACCGGGAACATACGATGTTATTTTAATGGATGTTATGATGCCGGTGATGGATGGTCTTACTGCTGCAAGAACAATAAGAGACCTGGAACGGCAGGATGCAAAAATAATCCCTATCATTGCTATGACTGCAAATGCATTTAGGGAAGATGCAGAAAAGTGTATGGAAGCAGGAATGAACGCACATCTCGCAAAGCCGCTGGATGCGGAAAAAATTAAGCAGACTATAAGCGAAGAGTTGAGAAAGCAAAATGCCTGTCATAAATGATTATGAGGCAACCGCAGCAATTAGGAGCCTTCCAGATGCATGGGAAAAGCAGACAGGAAACATAGAGAGAGGATTTTGTTATGACAGAAATTAATTTATTTCCGAAGCAACCGCAGTCTGTGACTGTTTTGGTTTTTATAACTGTGCTGATCGTTCTGCTTCTTATCCTGACTGTAATGGTACATATGAGGAACAGAAAACTGAAAAGTACGTTGGCAGAACAGATGGCGGAAAGACGGCTTTTGGATAAGATATGTGCAGATTTTACGGCTGTCTATTATGTTGAATTAAATACCGGTTCCTTTGAAATTCTCCATATAAACGATGGAACCAACGTAAAAAAAATGAATCTGAAACAGGGTGATAATTTCAATTCTTCTGCTGACCAATATGCGGTTCAATATCTGTATGAGAAAGAAAGACAGGAATTTAAGGACTGGATTTCGACAGGGCATCTAAAGGAACAGCTTTCCCGGAAGGAGCGCATTACATACCATTATAGAAGTAAACCGAATCCGAACCAGCATGAATTTTTTGAGGCACAGGCAGCCAAAATATACGAGGATGAGAAACATTTTTTCGCACTGGTGGGTTTTCGGCATATTGATGATATCATGGAAAAAGAAACTACGATCCAGAATCAATTAAAGCAGGCACTGGATGAAGCACGGCTGAGTAATGAAATAATCTCAGCAATTGCTAAGAGTTACTGTTCTATCTACAGGATTGATGTGCAGAAAGATTTTTTTGAAGAGATATCAAATGACAGTGAAATACACAAACTGACAGGAAACAGAGGCAGTGCATCGGAGAAACTGTATCAGCTTTGTGATACAATGGTTGCATCTGAATACCGTTCGCTGATCCGTCCATTTCTGGATGTCTCTACACTTTCAGCAAGATTGAAGACGGAAGAATGTATTTCTACAGAATACAGAATGTGTGATGGCAGTTGGCACAGGATGCTTTTTACTGTAAAAAAACGGGATGAGTCTGGAAATGTAACCCATGTTTTATGTACAGTCCGTAGTATCAGCGATTCCAAGAGACGTGAAGAGGATCTTAACTTTGCTGCGGAAGCAGCAAAGCGGGAAGCCGAAATGAAAACAAGGTTTCTGGCAACGATGAGTCATGATATCCGTACACCACTGAACGGTATTATCGGTATGGTAAATATGGGAAATCAGTACGCAGATGATCCACAGATGCAGCAGAAGATCAGAGAAAAGGTAATGGAATCCCTGAAATATCTGGTGTCTCTGGTAAATGATGTGTTGGATATGAATAAACTACAGAGCGGGGATTTGAAGGACCAGCAGCTTTTATTTGATCTGACAGAGGTACTGCAGGAACTGAATCAAATTTATGATGAGCGGGCTGCCAAGAAAGGCATCCGGTATGAGATTGACTGGAAAAATGGTACATACAGTCACAGCACTCTGGTTGGAAACCCGGTATATCTTGGAAGGATTCTGTCGAATATTATGGACAATGCCATAAAATTCAGTCAGTCGGGTAGTGTGCTCACGTTCGGGGTTAAGGAAGAAACTCTGGATGATGACAGAGCAAATTTCACTTTCTACTGTAAAGACCAGGGTGTGGGTATGAGTGAAGATTTTATTGCACATGCTTTTGATATGTTCTCTCAGGAAAGCGAGACAAGCAGATCCAGGTATGAAGGCACCGGACTGGGGCTTGCAATTACGAAGCAACTCGTGGACAGAATGGATGGAAGTATTGAACTGAAGAGCAAAGCAGGTGTCGGGACAACAGTTATTGTAAAAATTCCGTTCAAAATTGGCACACAGGATAAAAACAGTAATTTATCAGATAAGCCAGTAAGCCTTGATGATTATTCGGTAGAAGGCATGCGGGCATTGGTTGTGGAAGACAATGAGTTGAACATGGAAATTTCCAGATGTATACTGGAAGACAGCGGTATGGAAGTTACATGTGCAGTAGACGGGCAGGAAGCAGTTGAAATCTTCGAGAAATCTGCACCGGATTATTTTGGGGTAATTTATATGGATATTATGATGCCGAGGATGAATGGTCTGGATGCGGCAAGGACAATCAGGGAAATGAAAAGAAGGGATGCCAGGAGGGTTCCGATCATTGCAATGTCCGCGAATTCTTTTGCAGAAGACATTATCAACAGCCGGCTGGCTGGAATGAATGTTCATCTTGCAAAGCCACTGGATGCGGAAAAAATGATCATTGCCTTAAAACAATGCATGGCAGATAATAGCGATGTAAAACTGCACGAAGATTTGTAGGAATAAAAAGACAGAGCATATAAAGTTGTTATATGGTCTGTTTTTTAATTCCTTAGAAGAAGCAGGCTGTGAAAATTCATATGTCTTTTTGGGACTGAAATAATTACTTAAATGAAAAACTAATTTCCAGCTGTGGACTATCCCTGTCTGACATTATTAGCAAAATCAATGCAAGGGGAACATAATTAGGATAAAAGCAGACCGGTGGAGAGCAAAATCTCTGCTGGTTTTATATATGAGATCAAATCAGAGCATGTGAGAAAAAGTCCAGCTAACATTTGAGTTCTGCTCTGTTGTCACCCCTTATTCGGGGATGTAAATCAGAGAAAAGGCGGGAAAAGAAACAATCTCTCCCAAACCTGCAAACATAAATTGAACAAAATCGCTGCGCGATGGCCTACCAAGGCTATGGCATAGCGATTTTCTTTTTTCTATAACAAAACAGTGGAAAGCAAGTCCTAAAAGTAGTATTGTTAAGTCACCACAACGAAACAATCAAACAGGATCGACCTTCCCACTGCCTATGAAAAGAATACCACCCTTCCGCTTGGTTGGCAAGCGGTTTTATGACCAAAATGCACCTCCATATAAAGCAGTGTTCCGGATAACTACTGATTTTATATGGAGGATTTTATTATGTATGAAAAATATTTAGAACAGCTTGAGGAAGCCGGAAAAATCTGTAACCTTAAAGAACGTTCCATCAACTGCTATAAAAACTATGTCTCTTATTTTCTGAAATATCAGAATAAGAATCCTGAAGAGACACAAAAAGCTCACTTTATGCCGGAATCTCCTCGGATGCAAAAAATATCTTTCAAAGCTCAGGGATAAGGAGATGCCAGAAATATTGAAACAGCTATACGGGATAAACATCTATGTATGTAAATCCTGCGGTGGACATCTTGGAAAACCACAACTGAGAATACCGCAAAGGTGTTAAAATCCAAATCTTTTATATGTTTTCTAAGCCTCAAAATCCTGAGGTTTAATTGTTATACCTATTTATCTGAAAATTCTTGATTTCTGTAGCGTCTGCACAGGAAATCCTGTATAATCATGGATAAGAACAAAAGATTAAAAGTCCATAGGTAGTAGCTACTCGGACGCTCACTTTGTTCAATTAGGTCAAATCGAAAATGGAGTAAACGAAGGGGCAGTTCACTGAAATGTCGAAACTGCTTTTTCGTTTACTCCATCATCGATTCTAACCTAAAGAATTGTCTTAATTGGATAAATCGAAATTGAATACTGAAGGGATATATTTTAAAATGATACTAGAAACTGAAAGATTAATTTTAAGAAAGTGGACGCAAGATGATGCAGAAAGTTTGTTTACTTATGCAAAAAATCCAAAAGTAGGGCCAATTGCCGGATGGCCTCCTCACAAGGATATCGAATCAAGTAAATATGTTATTGACAATATTTTCACCGGAGCAGAATGCTATGCAATCTGTGAAAAAGAGAATAATGTTGCAATAGGAGCTGTTGAACTAAAACTAAACGGACATACAGATATGACAGATAGAGATGATGAATGTGAACTTGGTTACTGGTTGGGAGAACCATTCTGGGGCAGAGGGTATATGCCCGAAGCGGCATATGCGCTTATGAAACGAGGATTTGAAACGCTTGAAATGACTACAATATGGTGTGGCTATTATGACGGAAATAAAAAGTCCAAAAGAGTACAGGAGAAACTTGGATTTATTTATCATCATACTTGCGATGAGGTTCCAGTACCATTGCTTAATGAGGTAAGAGTTGGCCATACAAATGTCATAACAAAAGAACAATGGAAAAGCCATACACAACCTGATGGAAAAATCCACGTAGCCAATATCGAAGAAGTGTAAAGAACCAATTATATCTGTTGGAGAGAGCGGTGAAAAGTTATGAAGTTATTATTTAAACAAAGGCTATTTTCATGGTTTGACAGCTATGATATTTATGATGAAGCAGGCAACACTGTTTATGTAGTAAAAGGTCAGTTGTCCTGGGGACATAAACTTGTAATTTATGATGCCTATGGAAATGAAGTAGGAATGGTTGTTCAGAAAGTACTTACTTTTCTTCCTAAATTTGAGATTTATAAAAATGGCAGTTATATTGGATGCCTGAGCAAAGAATTCTCATTCCTGACGCCACATTATAATATTGATTACAATGGATGGCATATTGATGGAACCATTATGGAATGGAACTATAGCATTCTTGATCGAAGCGGTTATTCAATTGCACGGGTTAGTAAAGAACTGTTTCATATGACTGATACATATGTTATTGATGTGCAGGATCCAGGAAATGCGTTGGATGCGCTGATGTTTGTACTGGCAATCGATGCAGAAAAATGTTCCAGAAATTAATAGTTGATCTTGTTACTGTAATTATTCGGAGGATGAAGTATGGGATTATTCAAAAAGAAAATCATGAAAAAAACATATGACCGAGAACATATGAAACCAGTTATTCGTGCAAGTATTTGTACCGGAGAAGAAGTAGCAGGGTTCAAAGACATACGGACCGGAAAAATCGAAGAAATCATGCTGATCAGATCGCCGGAGGACTTAGAAAAATTTAAAGAGATATATGAGATAACAGAGGAAATTGCAAAAGAATATTAAACATTGGATAAGGAGGATGTATTGTCATGAGAACTATAGGTAATATTCTTTGGTTTATATTTGGAGGATTACTGGGTGGACTGGCATGGATTTTTGCAGGATGCATATGGTGTATTACAATTATTGGAATTCCGGTAGGTCTGCAATGCTTTAAATTAGCAACCCTGGCATTCTGGCCGTTTGGAAAAGAAATCGTATATGGAAATGGCATGTTTTCGTTTCTGGTAAATCTTATATGGATTATATTTTTTGGATGGGAAATGGCACTTGGAAACCTGATAGTTGGTTGTATATGGTGTATTACGATAGTTGGAATTCCATTTGGAAAGCAGTTTTTCAAGATGGCAAGACTCTCTTTCATGCCATTTGGTGCGAGTGTGATAGGATAAAAGAAAAAATAAAAAAGAATTTGTTTAATTGGATAAACTGTTAAGGAAACAATCGGA